>JAITUJ010000065.1 GCA_031286385.1 Clostridiales bacterium
TAATTCTCTGTCGTAGCCTTATCCATTCTAAAACTACTGGTGTGACTATCATCAGCCTGCATTAGACCAACTCATCACACTCTCAAAAACTCTACACCCTTACAAACCTTACTACTCCATAGGCATCACCTGCCTTATATGTATACAATCCCCTTCATCAACCTCCAACTCGCCACCAACATTCTGCAACCCATACAATACATCTACTATACAATTACATACACATACTCCACTCAAAATACCTAGCATCATAGCTAGATTGATTAATTGATTGATTGATTGACGCTCTGCAACCTCATAATCTCATTCCCCCCAAAATCACTGATTGCTATTACCTTGACAAACCATAATATAACTCTAATGTCATATTATGTAAGTATTATACCATAATACTTACTACCTGTCAACCACTTTTTACGCTATTTTTAATATCTTAAATTAATTTAATTACAAAAACTAAAAGTATTTTGTCATACAAATTTACAATTGCTTAAAAAGTTTACTTTGGTAAATCAGCTTTTGTTTTAAATCATACAAGCCATCACTCAAATTGACTTTGTAAATATGTGGGTTTACTATTCTTTTATACTCGTTCCAAAACTTTGAAAGTTCATTTCTTTTATATTCTTGCACTTTACTTATATCAGGAATTTTAATTTTAAGTTTTCCTTTTTCAAATATCTTTTGATGCAAATTTCTAAGTGTATAATTTGTAATTTTGGTAGTTCTATGCCGCTCTGTCGGGTGCCTCAATGTAAATGGGTCATCAAACTTTTCGCCCTGCAAGGCAATGATATCTGCAACGGCCATACCTTGACTGTCATAAACTCTATACAACTGCTTTATACCAGGATTGGAAGTCTTTTGACTGGTATCACTAATTTTCAGTTTTGGCTGCATTACATCGTCCACCTGTATACTAGACAACTTATAGACCACGCCAAATATTGGGTTTGGATCACCAGTCACTAGTTTACCACCTATGCCAAATGCATCTACTTTTGCATTTTGAGAATTTAACGCATCTATGACAAATTCATCGATATCACCACTTGCAAATATTATTGTATCTTCATATCCTGCCTTGTCAAGTTCTATGCGAATTTTTTTTGATAAATATGCCAAGTCACCACTGTCAATGCGTACACCCATAGGATTGTATCCGCTGGCTTTAAGTCCATCAAACACCTTTATTGCATTTGGCAACCCAGAATACAATGTGTCAAATGTGTCAAGCAATAGCAAGCAGTGATTGGGATAGTTCTTTGCATAACTTTCAAAGGCCTCCAATTCTGTATCAAAGCTCAACACATAACTGTGTGACATACTCCCTTTTATAGGTATGTCAAACTGTTGTCCTGCCAAGACATTGCTTGTAGCATCTACTCCGCCAATAAAACTAGCACGGCTGGCGTATAGTCCAGCAGTCGAACCATGGCTGCGACGCAACCCAAACTCAACAATTGTTCTATCTCCCGCTGCTTGTCTACACATACTAGCTCGACTAGCAACTAATGACTGAAAACCAATAATGTTTAGTAGTGCAGTCTCAATAAATTGAGCTTGCCATATTGGCGCATGTACTTTGACAATAGGCTGTTGGGGGAATATTATTTCTCCCTCAACTACACTGTCAATATCTCCTTCAAATCTAAAATTTCTCAAAGCACACAAAAATTTGTCATCAAACAGTTTGGTACTAGCAAGATACTTCAAGTCTTCTTTGCTAAAACTGATATTTTGTATAAAATCTATAAGTTGAGACAATCCAGCAAATACGCAGTAATGCGTTTTATCTCTCTGCCTAAAAAACACATCAAACACACACATAGTTTGATGCTTATTTTGCAAAAAATATCCCTGCATCATAGTCAATTGATACAGGTCAGTCAATAGTGTACTGTATACATTATGATTCATTATCACAACCCAATCCAATTTCTTTTAATATTGACATAAGATCGTCAGTAGGATTCAACGCTTCCTTATAGTCAAAAAAATTCTCTTCATCATCTGCACTAAACTCGCTTTGGTCTATGTTTAGTATTGAATTCATGGCTACATTATACTGTTCCAATTTATCAAAATCATATCCCACTGGATATTTTGCAAACAGCTTTTTGTAGTGATTCAACCACTTTGTATGAAAAATATTGAGTTCTTCAACCTCTATTTGATATCTCAATAGTGACTGTTTTTCTACTTCTTCTGCCTGTTGTGCTGCATTTATTGCAGCTTGAGAGAGTTTTTGATTTGACTTTCTTTGGCGTGATATCACCTTTTGTGCAACAGAAAGTTGCATTTTTAGTTGCTCTATCTTTCTTTTTTGTTTCAAATTGATATTTTTTAACTGCAAAAAACTCAAACTATCCTCTTGCTGATTTTTGTAACTCTCAATTTGTTTTTCTTCATAAATCATAAAAAATTACCTCAACTAAAAATGTAAAAAGCTATTAACAAATTTTTGATACTTTAAATTCATTATTTATTTTTTTATATTTCCCAAGCCTTTTTATAGTAAAGTAAGTTCATTTTAATCGTGAAAAAACTATTCATTAAACTTTCATATCAAGCAAAATTACTTTACCTGCTGGCAAAGATAAGTCCGTTATTTTGTGAGTTAAATAGTCAATTTTTTCTGTCCCTACTTGTCTAACTTTTTTTATATTATCTGGAAAAATCACATCAATTTTACCTTGTCTGCGTGATTTAATTTTGACCAAAATAGACCCCTTCTTCAAGTCCCATTCCACATCAACTTCCGCTCCTACCCTTGTCAAGCACCCTACAATTTGTCCTTTTATTAATTCTTCTGGTAAACTAGGCAAAATTACTATTGTATTTCCATCAGATTGCACTATCCACTCTTGCATGACTGTGGTGATTAGACTGTTTGCCTCCGTCGTATAAGTAGCCCAAATATCGGTGTGCCCAATGCCCATTCCACGCCAATCATTTGTACTAAGCACCATATTAGACATAGTCATATTTTTGACAGCATTGTTTAACTGTTCGTATGAGTTTCCAGCATCTCCTAATCTTGCGAACACTGCACTGTACTTCAACAAACTGACACTTGTAGAATTGTGAATAGAAGATATTACGCGCTTTCTTGCTGTCTGTAAAAATTGCTTAATTAAATCCACACTTGCAATACTCGTTGATATTTCCAAACCTGGGAAAACCGGGTAATACAAAGCAGTAGTCGGATTTGTCAGATCATCCGTTGTCAACTTTTCATCTATGTGTTCTCTTATATAATTTTCCTCATAACTGTACTTTGGAATGCGAGTGAGCATGTCATTCCACTTTGCTATTTCTGACTTGTTCAATCCAGTAACTTCACTTGCTTTTATGATATTGGTCAAAACTTCTTTCAATACAGCAAAGTCTATGGTAGAATTTCGTGCAACTTTTATGGGCTCTGATTGCAGTTCATAAGCAGTGGAAAAAAACGGGCTAAAAGATGGACTACTAGAATACATGTTATTGGACTTGACTTTAAAAAATTCTTCGTAAAACAATACAACATCTTTCATAAAGGGCAAAGCGCGAGTTTTTAAAAACTTGGTATCATCTGTATGCAAATAATACTCCCAATAGAGCCTTGCTACCATACCACCACAAGCAATAAAATGCAAGACATTACTATCTACACTTCCCAAAAGTCCTGTACCGTGTGCCATAATCTGTGGAACAAATACACCTCTACATCCATACAATCTAGAAGAATTCTTTTTTAAATCGTCCAGGTGACTTTCATAGTAACTAAACACACTGTTTAAAAACTCAACAAGATTACCACTCAAAGCGTGATTGTACTGATTTAAAATACTTTCGCAACTCAACTGACTATTGACTGCTTTATAATCTCCACACCAAATACCATACGGAGCCTGTGGTTTGCTTTGTCCTGTACTGCTACAAATTAACAAATGCCTGCCAAAACCCCAAAGTTTTTCTAAAAGTGCAAGCTGATTTTCTCCTGACTGTGATTTTCTCAATAACTCGTCAGCAAACATATCTCTATCTTTGGCATCAAGGTCAAGCTCTGTTGACAAAAATAACTTTGAATGAACTGACGCATGCTCTTTAATCAGCTTGTCATAAGTGAGTTTTATAGCCACCAAGTTTGCTTTTTTCTCTTTCCATTCTTTTTCACGGTTACTCTCAACAAATGGTTTTATAGTCACAAAAACTCTATCTGTATCTTTTATTTTTATGCCTTTATTGGTGACCACTTGACTACCACCATAAAAGGTAATTTTTGCTACAGCACCAAAATCAGTACCATTATCTGATCTTGCACCAAAGTACATAAAGAAGTTTTCATACTTTATGTTTACACCATCTGGCAACTTACTTATTGCTGTTGGCGTGCGGGCGTTAAATTTGTCGTGTATGTCAAAAGACAAATCGACAGTAATGGTCTTATTGCCTGTCTTTGTTATCTCATAACATATTAAATCTTGCACTCTTGACACAAATATACTGCGGTCATACTTATTTGTAGCATCTCTAAAACTAACGCTAATTTCACCATTTTCCATGTTGAGTGTACGGCAGTAGTCTTTGATACTTCTATCCATTGGTTGATTAACTTTAAAATCACAAATAGGCAGAGGATAACTAAGTTGTGGTCTAAATCCTTTGGATATAAGACCATTTTGCAAAATATTTTCCGCTTCTTTAAAACTGTTATTGTCAATCGCTTTTCTTACATTTGGCAATTTATCTGCCACATCTTGTAATACGCCTACTTGACCTTGCCACCACAAATCGGAATGCGTAATCATAATCACGTCTTGTCCAGCTCCTCCATAAACCGCTGCACCAATTACACCATTGCCCGTAGGCAACGCTTCACGCCAAGTGCTTCCCCACCAGGAACTAGGACGAGATATTCTAATTGCATTTTTGGATTTTCTAATACTTATCATAAAAAATGACACTGAAAGCCATCAATATTTTTTATTTTTATCAAAACTTAAAATCAATAAAAGTCAAATTTTTGTCTTAGCTTTCAATTATCCCTCACTCTAAAATTATTTTTGTAATATTAAAATTTCAATAGATTACTTTCTAAACTACACTGTAACCTACTGACTGATACGGTATACAACTCCCCCTCTCAATCTAAATCCAGGCATATTTTCTTTAAAGTATTGCTCTAACAAGTTCCAAATATCATACTGTATAATTGCGTGACTTTCGTAGCAATATTCCGTGTACTCCCAATTGGCCGTTTGCTCTGTTGTAGAACCACCTGCTCCCAACAGACGCACTTCAAAACTTTCACCTGGTCCCAAGTTGCCAAAACTAGATAACAAATCTGAATAAACTGTATCAATGTTGTTTAAGTTTATGGTTATTCTGTCTAGATTATTTGGATTTTGAACAGTTGCGACAACACGGTCACGCACTACAATTTCAAAAGTCCGCACTTGGGACACACCGGTTGCAACTAATTCTATTTGACTGTATGTGACAGCAGCAGGCTTAATTTGATATACGCCATCACCTTGACTTTGTATAGTCGGTGTATTGCCAAAAAAAGAAACATCTTCTCTGCGTCTAAAAGCTCCTAAATCAGAATTGTAACTAAAACCGTCTACA
This sequence comes from Clostridiales bacterium, assembly GCA_031286385.1. Classification (GTDB taxonomy): domain Bacteria; phylum Bacillota; class Clostridia; order Christensenellales; family Pumilibacteraceae; genus WRGC01. The sequence goes on from JAITUJ010000065.1 coordinate 5,617, forward strand.
TCGTTCACTTTGTCAAATAGGCTAAAAGTCGCATGATCGCGCACTTCCCAATTCAATTTAGGAGAATTCCCATTGGTTTGCTCCCATGCCAAAACAATACCATTTTGAAAAATTGCATTATAATTTCCGTTATCTATCCTGTTACCAAAGGCAATAGTACCCGCAGCTGATGTAAAGAATATGACAGCAGCAATCGCTGCAACGATGAAAGTTCCTGCAAAATTGCGGTACTTAAAACTAGTTGGACGCTTTTCTATTGTTCTCACTTTTTCAACAACAAATTTACCTTTTTTAGTTGAATGTTCTACTTCTTGTTCTACTAAACTTTCCACTCTTACAGTATACTTTGGCAACTTTGAGCACAACTTGTTGAAAAAAGGATTAAGCATACTCAAATACGGAGTAACAAAACTAAATAGCATGGCTACACTTGCAGCCAATATTGAATACACGGGCATAGGTGCAACCTTTGCAACAGAAATTATGACAGGTATTGTCAAAGGCAATGTAGCTATCACAGGGATACCGTATAAAAACAATCTTTCAATATCTATTGTATATTTCTCTCTAAATTTATTTTTAAATTTAACAGACGCAAACATTACAACCAACTGTAATAAACTCAAAATCACAAATGGATAACTTGCAGTAGGCAAAACAAAAGACAGTAACACAGCTAATAATGAAATCAAAACGACATTTCCTCTAACGATGTCTACTCCGCGAGTCTTAAACAGCCCTTTTAAAGGTGCGTACAGTGCATTGCTAGCAGCTAGACTGAACAACATGAATGCTATCAAAAGTCCAGGGTTATAGTATACAAAACTGTTTATAGATACCAATGGCAACCCTTTATATATAAACATAAAAAACGCAAATACATAGTAACAAATCAAACTTATCGCTATGACACCCATCAACGCCAAAACCTGAACTGCTAAACCATTTATAATTGATTTTAAGCTAAATGCCTTTTTGTGTACTGCGTAAAATAACAAACCACCCAGCAATAGCAACAATACTAACCCCATAATAAAGAAAACTACAACAGGCAAAACGACATTTAGACCGAGATAATTAAAATATACAGCGTTTATTGATGACTGTAAATTACTCGTAGATATATTAGCGTTACTCAAATTTCTTATCAAGTTTTGTGACAGATGTGCTTTTGCATTTAGCGTGCCAACTGAAATCTCATTGTCATTGTTCGTATTAGAAAATGACATATTCCCTGTATTCCCAAATGTCAAATAACTGAAATTAAGCCCCAACAAGTTGGTGGCATTTTGCGACTGTCTAATAAAAGAGGAAACAAAGCTGGAATTATTTGAACCACTCAATGGTATGCTGGATAAAAGAGCAAAGTTATTACTGCTCGTGTCATACAAACTCAATGAACCATCTGCTCCTAAACCTCTAAACCCTATCGTCAGCGTTGAACGGTGAGCAAGTTGATTGTACCCTTTAAATTGATTTGCAAAGACATGCAAACCCAAGTTTGCATCTTTGTTCTGTCCAAACAAAAATACAATGTCGTTGCTGTGTTCAAAATTTGAATTTGCCAATTGCCTGATATTTTCCAACATGACGGATATATCAGCATTGGCAGTCATTGCACCACCTATCCCTAAATTTGGGTCATAGGACACATTGAACACCACAGCATCGGAAGTATTTGTTTGCACATTTGCTGGAAAAATGGCAATTACATTTTTTATTTCTACACCTGCCCAAATACTTGCACCATCTCCTGCGGCAATTCTTGCAGTTTCGTCACTTACTTTGACTTTTTGTTCGATAAAACTAGGTCCACTTAGACCAATATCAGCATAATCGTTCAAAATTTGCGAGTCACTGGCCGTCTGTTGCTTATCAGCACCCATAATGTCGCTAAGATTTTCTAAGATGTACTGTCTGACATTTTGGTTTCGCAGCTCTGTACTAGACAATGATGCGCTATTGTTTATAGAATTTAAACTATTGATATGACCTTTTAGATTTTCCATATCTAGACTGTGTTTTCCACCGCCCAAATGTACACTCAAAAAGCTCAATATCAGCATACAGACTGACAATACGATAATAGAGCAGTAATACAGTTTTCTTCTCATTCCGTTTCCCTCTTGTTTATAAAATTGTAGCAAGTAAACTGCAATATTTACCAAAATCAAACTTTATATAGTGACATTACTATTGCAATTTTTTTAGCTTGCTAATTTTCTACTGTACTATTTTAACACATTATACAAAAAAATACAAATACTTTTGCCAACTTTTTTAAAGCCGACAAAAGTTTTATTTTATGTGTGTAAAAAATCCTTAAAATTAGGCGCTCATTTATTTTCTAATTGAAGCGATACAGGTGTGCTGTCACTCAATTCTGTAGGACCAAAGTACTGTATAGGTCCTGGACTAATATAGTCCGAATCTATTGCCCAATTGTCTCTATTGGCTTTCAGTCTTGCAAAAGGCTTGCCATCTAGGTTTACAAGAGCTTTTTTGATTACTGGTTTATTTACACCTTTTCTTTTTTCTATATCCATCATAGACACAAGTGGAATTCCAAAAGGTTTCCAATCACTGACAGGCAAATGCATATTCTTTATACAGCACATATAACTTGTCAAGCCACTATATATAAGACTTACAGCAGTAAATCCCAAAGCATAACAGTAATCAGCATCGAAGTTAGATGGATAAGCACTTCTGCCTTCATAACCAAAAAAATGCGATATTGCAGAAAACTGACTTAAATATTTCCCTTGTGACTTTAACTTGGTCAAATCTTGTTTTACTACTTCTATCAAAAGTTTTTCCGTTTCTATTGCACTTACATTTACATTGCCATGTTGATCTCTATCCATTAACATTTGCTTTGCAATATGTATTGGCAAATCTGCAAATACTAAATTTGACTGTGGGGTTAAATGTGATTGTACCCAATCTATGTGCTGATTTTCATTTAATGCAGCAAATTCTTTTGAATTGGTACCCAACATATCGTTTATTTCTGCAATGAGTTTTCCAACTTCAGGAATAAACTCTATCAGTCCTTCTGGAATGAGCACAATACCAAAATTATTTCCCACTTGGGCACGCTTAACGATACTGTCTACAATGATGTGTGCAACTTGTTTTAATGACATTCTCCTCTGACTGACTTCCTCTGCAATGATTGCAATATTTGGCTGAATATTCAAGGCACATTCAAGAGTGATGTGACTGGCACTACGACCCATGAGCTTTATAAAATGCCAATATTTTCTAGCACTGTTTGCATCTTTTGCAATGTTTCCAATCAGTTCACTATAAACTTTACAAGCTGTGTCAAACCCAAAGCTGACTTCAATCATGTCATTTTTAAGGTCACCATCAATCGTCTTTGGCACACCTATCACTTGTAGTGGCACTTGATTTGTCAAAACCCATTCAGCGAGTAAAGCTGCGTTTGTATTGCTATCGTCACCACCAATAATTACTATCGCATTTATGCCCGCAGCTGTACAGTTTGTAGCAATTTTTTTAAAATCTTCTGTGTTATCAAGTTTTGTACGCCCTGACTGAATCATATCAAAGCCACCACTATTTTTAAATTGCTCTATGACGATTTCATCAATAACTATGTATCTGTTATTGATTAATCCACTAGGTCCGCCTAAAAATCCTAGTAACTGACTGGAATTGTTGCGCTGTTTTAATGCTGCAAATAATCCAGCTATAACATTGTGCCCACCTGGTGCCTGACCACCAGAAAGCACCACACCTACACACAACTTTTTTTCGACTGACTTACCTTTTACAATACTCACAGCGGGCTTGTCATATGTGTGCGGAAAAAGCTCCACCAACACATCACTATTTTCCATTGATGTAGTTTTCTTTTGCTTAATTTTTACAACTTCGGCTACCGCTCTATCAGATGATTTCACAAAAATATTTGGCAACTTTGGAGTGTACTTTTGTCTGTGTCTTTGCAAATTTGATTTCATTTTATTGTCTCCTTTTTTGTTAAAACTATATGCAATAAAAAATATCTATATAACATCTTTTGTATATTCAAACTGTACTCATTTGTACATGATAGTATTATATCATATATTTTCAGACTTTGCAATTTATTTACTTTACAAAGGAGTGGACAAATAGAATGAAACATGATATAATAGAGAGATGAGAGAATGTCCAAGATGCAAAAGTAAAGAAAGACAGATGAGCAATGGTGTACGCAAGAGTGGAACACAACAAGTA
>JAITUJ010000069.1 GCA_031286385.1 Clostridiales bacterium
CACATATAAAAAGGGGCTTTGTGGGTACACAACAAGTTGTAGAAAAGCTTAAAGAACATTTTCCTCATATTAAAGTACTGCGCATGGACAATGATACTACGCAAAATAAAGACAGTCATGCAAATATTTTACATGACTTTGTTCATGGTGAAGCTAGAATTTTAGTAGGTACACAGATGATTGCAAAGGGACATGACATTGCTTCTGTAAATTTTGTGGGAATAATTGATGCAGATATGAGTTTGCATTTTGCTGATTACAGAGCGTGTGAGCGGACTTTTCAATTGATTACACAGGTATCTGGGCGAGCAGGGCGTGATAAAAAAGAAGGTGCAGTCGTACTGCAAACATATTCACCCAATCACTATGTTTATAGATTTGCCATCAAAGGCGACTATAAAGGTTTTTATGATAAAGAGTGTAATTTGAGAGAAGTGACAAAGTATCCTCCTTTTAGTACAATTATTAGAGTTTTGATTTCAAGTGAAGTAGAATTGCATGCACAGAATACATTAAAATCTATATTTGATTGTATTATAAAATTAAAACAAGATTTTGTGGAAAAAAGTTCACCATTTATATATTTGGCATGCATGCGCAGCCCGATAAAGCGCATACAGTCAAAGTATAGAATGCAAGTTTTGATGCGCATTCAGCCACATTCAAAACTTACAATCTTAAATCATATATTGGAAATTATTAAAAAATTTTACTCTGACAAGTGTAGTATATTTGTAGAAATCAATCCTTCTAATTTGAGTTAACGAATGAGTTTTGATACGATAAAAATTTAAAAAGAAAGGGCGATTATGGCTATTAGAAAAATTTTGCAAGTAGGGGATCCTATACTCAATATGCAATCAAAAATTGTAGAAACTTTTGATGAGCGACTACATCTGTTACTTGATGATATGTTGGAAACGATGGTAAAAGCGCAAGGTGCTGGTCTTGCTGCTCCTCAAGTTGGCGTGTTGAAGCAGGCTTTTGTTGTCAGTATTGATTACAAAACAATATATGAGTTTATAAACCCCTCAATTTTAGAAAACACAGGTAGTTCTATTGATGAAGAGGGGTGTCTTAGTGTAATAGGTGTGACCGGAAAAGTGGAAAGACCCAAAAGAATATTGGTTAAGGCACAAGACAGATACGGAGAGTATTTTGAGCTAAAAGCGTCAGGATTTTTGGCAAGAGCGATTTGCCATGAGAATGACCATTTAAAAGGTGAACTTTTTTTGCAGAAAATAATAAAAGACAAAGTTTAACTAAATTCAAATATTATATTATTAAATGGACAAAGAAAAAATTGAAATTGACATAAAATCACTGAATATTATTTTTATGGGTACACCGCAGTTTGCCGTGCCTAGTCTTTGTATGCTTACAAAAGAAAACTACAATGTAGTTGGAGTGTTCACTCAATGTGACAAGCTAGGCAATAGAATGAAGCAAACTCAAAGTCCTATAAAGACTTTTGCAATTCAAAATGACTTGCAGGTTTTTCAGTTTGAAAAATTGAAATCTCCACAAGGAGTGCAAAAACTAAAAGAGTTACAGCCAGACATTGTGATTACCGCAGCATTTGGACAACTATTGACACAAGAAATTTTGGATATTCCAAAATTTGGTATTTTTAATGTCCATGCCTCACTGTTGCCAAAGTATAGAGGAGGTTGTCCTATACACTGGTGTATAATAGAAGGACAAACACAAACAGGTATAACCATCATGCGCACAGAGAGAGGCTTGGATACTGGTCCTATTATTTTACAATTTCCTATACAAATAGATGCTTGTGATAACTATGACACTATGTACCAAAAGTTATCAGATTTGGGCGCTGTTGCATTGCAAGAATTTTTATGCGGTTTTGGAAGCTGGGTACAACAAAAACAAGATGAAACAAAGGCTAGTTATCAGCCAATTATTAAAAAGTCAGATGGGCAAATAGATTGGACACAATCTGCATATGCTATTTATAATATGGTAAGGGGGGTTACAAGCTTTCCTGGTGCCTATACAAATCTTTGTAATAGTGTATTGAAAGTACTAGATACAGAAGTAGTAGATTGTGTAATGAAAGGCAATTCTGGTCAAATTGTGGCAGCAGATACAAAAGTTGGTTTAATAGTACAGTGTGGACAAGGGCACATAAGTATAAAAAAGTTGCAATTACCAGGTAAAAAATGCTTGAATGCAACAGAGTTTTTGAGAGGTAATAAAATAGTTGTAGGTACAAATTTTGATTTTAGACTTTAACATTTGCTTGATTATGGTCTAGTTGTTGTATCTAGTACCATAAGGCAGAAAAATGAAAGCAAAAACAAAAAAACCTAAAATTAAAAGTGCTAGCAAAAAAGAAAGTGCAAAAAAAACTAGTGCTACAAAGCAACCTAAAGTTAAAGCTCCCAAAGTTAAAGCTCCCAAAGTTAGAACGCAGAGTGAAAAAAACACTTCTCAATTTTTAATTTGGTTCAGCTCTGATAAAAATAGCAAAGCAACAAAGACCTTTATAGTTTTTACTGTTGTTTTTTATGTTTTGATTTTTTATGTAAGCGAGGAAAATTATTTAACTAAGCAGCATGACAATTCGCTTGTGGGTATTGTAGTCGTTTGTTTTATTATCGTTGCGATAGTATCGACATTATTTTGTATTTTTGAAAATACAACCAAAAACAATGCTTCAAAATTATTGACAGAGGAAAGCAAAATATATTATACTGATGCTATACTTTTGTCGATATGTGACCTTATTTTTTGTATAGTGTTTGCCAATAATGATGTGAGTGCTTTATTTCTTGTATCGATTATTAGTTGTATCCATGTTTATATCATTATTGGATATTTCAAAGGAAGATTCATCGCAAGCAATAACGACTCAAACTTAACCCTAATCAAAAAAGACATCAATTCTAAATTTGCTTCTTTTATTGCTACTGCATTATTGTTTTCTGTCATTGTTATTTCCGCTGTATACTTGATGGAAAAAGCCATTTTTCAAAATAATTTGGCATATCTGTATTGTTCTTATTACTTGATAATTTGCATTGCAATAAAAGAATTTTATTTAGAAAATTATAAATTGCAAAAGAAACCAACTCAATAAATGGATTTAAAAAATTTTACAATAGCTCATAAAATACTGTGCTCTGTATACAAAGAAAAGGCTTACAGTAATATTGCTTTACATGCACATCTACAAGTATACAAAGACTGCGACAGTTCTGCAATTACTCATTTAGTTTATGGAGTACTGCAAAAAGACATTGTTTTACAGTATATTATCAGCCAGCTTGTGCAAAAGTCACCAAAACAAAGTGTCAGTATAATATTAAAGATGGGAATATTTTGCCTAAGATTTAGCGACATGCCTGACTTTGCTTGCATAAATGGCTGTGTAGAATTGGCAAATAAAATACACAAGGGTGGAGTGACTGGTTTTGTCAATGCACTTTTGCGTAAATCACAAACCGTCGATTTGCCAAAGTTGACTGACAATATAGATTCACTTAGCGTACACTTTTGTTATCCAAAATGGATAGTGCAACTGTTGATGGATGACTACGGTTTAGATTTTGCTAAACAGTACATGTCCTATCAGTCAATGCACTATACACACATAAGACACAATGCTTTTAAGCTCACATTTGAGCAACTGATTCAACAAATAAGTGGCAATGCAACCAGCAATTTGAGTGCATTGGGAGCTTATGTGACTGGCAGTCAATTGAAAAAGTTAAGGCATGGTGACTTTGCTATTCAGTCCCTTTCTTCCATGTTGGTCATTGAGGCTTTGGGTAGAAATCAAAATAATTCTGTTTTAGACTTGTGTTCGGCCCCAGGTGGCAAAGCAATTTACTACTTGCAAAATAATCCAAATTCTACTGTTTTGGCCTGTGACTTGCATATTCACAGATTGCAATTGATACAAAATTATGCAAAGCAAATGGGCTTAAAGTGCTTTGAAAAACACAAAAAAACCGATGATTGTAGCAAAGCAAAATTGGAGATACAAGTCAATGATGCAAAAGTTTACAATGTTGACTTTGTAGACGACTTTGATATTGTATTGTGTGATGTCCCTTGCAGTGGACTTGGCTTAGTACATAACAAACCAGATTTAATTTTGTTTGCCAAACTTCAATCTATCAGTGAGCTTGTAAAATTACAGTATGACATTTTGTGCAATGCAAGTCACTATGTCAAAGTTGGTGGTAGAATCCTTTACAGTACATGTACTTTTGTAAAGGCCGAGAATGAGCATATTGTAAAGAGATTTTTAATGAGCAATCCAAACTTTGAGTTGATGAAAATATCCAATACTTTTATACAAACTGACTGTGACAATTTTATAAAGTTATTTCCTCATTTAGATGACACAGATGCTTTTTTTGGTGCAGTACTACAAAAAGTGAGCAATTGAAATTGTAATGACAGAATGACAATTGAGTAATTTATATTAAAGGGTAAACAAATAAAGGGCAAACAAATGCAAGACCAAAATATTACACAAAACAGTCAACCAAAAGTCAGTTCTGCAACGCAAAATGAGACTTTGGATTTACAAGAAAACATAAATAAAAAAGTCAAAAAAGATTATCAATGGGCAAAAGTCAGACCTATTAGATTGTTGATTTTGATTTTTTTGGCAAGTATATTTTTTGTTATAGGTTCCACAATAAATAGAAGTAATGTAGACATTTGGGTACTACAACAAAATAACTTGCGCAATTTGACCATAGCAAGCGTAGGGGGCGACAATAAAAGTTTTTTAGAAGGCTCGCTTTCAGAATCTTTGGGCGTGGGAGTAGGTAGTAGAGATATTGAGAATTTAGAAAATATAACTAACACAAAACATTTAAAAATTATTAAATCACCAAATAGCGATGCGATAATCAATCTTAGTGATTTTATAGGCATTGACTACAATGTCTTATGGGACCTTAAACCATATTTTTTGCCACTCCTAGTAGGAGGGGTGACAAGTTTGTTGGAAGTGGCAAACGAGCAACAAGCAGGGTTGACTAAAATTGCAGGCAGGTTGCCAGTAAATCATGAGGAGATTGCAATAAGTGACTGGGTAGCTGACTTATTTATCACTTATAATTGGCGACTCATTACAGACATACCTATACAACAAGATGGCAAACTAGACTTTGCAGCGCTGTTAAGTATTATGGATATGCCAGAGATTAACAAGATTATTGATAAAGCTGATGACTTATTGGGTCTACAATTAAAAACTACTATATCACCACCTTTGACAATAGTAGGTGTATATTCGACGGATATAGGTATGGATAGATTTGATAAGTTTAAAGAGCAAACTAGTGATGAAATGCTTGCCATTTTGGCAATGATACAGATGAGTGCTCTCGCTGATACGACAGTGGGAATGGGTTTTGTAGCAGAAGGTTTTACGCAGACAACAAGTTTTGCGGACAAGGCGCCGTCACGCATAATGCTTAGATTGAATGGCAATTTAGACACTACAAGGCAAGTTTTTAACTATCTTCAAAGTACAAAAAGAATAGATGAAAACAATAAAGTTACCATGTTGTTGGCATTGACAGAACTTGCTCCTTTATTAAATGTGACAGAAGGCATTGTAAATTTAGTAGGTAATGTCTTTGTTCAAGTGAGCATTTTTATTTTTGCTTGTGCTGTATTGTCTTTTTTAATTAGTTTTATTAAAGCTTTGGTAAAGGGCAATAAAAAGACTTTTGCAGTATTTCTATTAGAGTCATTGTTAGTTTTTTTAGGAATCATTATTATTTCATCCATTATCATTACAGTAGCTTCTAGTCTGCTCAACAACAAAGTAGCCAACAATGTTATCATTGTGCCAAATGTGTTTTTGGTATTTTCGACATATGGCATCATACCTCTGATTCTGCTTTTGGTTCCGTTAACTTTTATTAAAGTCCTTATAAAAAACAACAAAAAATTATAAGTTTACAGCACTGTGTTGCAAATATTAAGCAAAAAAATTTAAGTAATGTTTTGCTCTTTATCTAAAATTATAAAGATGTGCAATAGTGTTTAAAAAGGTAAAAACAATGGAGAAAAAAAATAAAAAACTATTATTAGATTTAAATTTTAAACAGTTACAAGGATTGTGTTTAAGTTTAGGGCAACAAAAATTTAGGGCAGAACAAATTTATAGTTGGTTGCTGTTAGGTGCAGACTATGAGGCTATGAGCAATTTGCCAAAGAGTTTTTTACAGCAGTTAGAACAAAGTTATCTAACGCAGAGTGTTTTTTTAAAAACGCATCAAATTGCAAAAGATGGAACTACAAAGTATCTTTTTGAGCTTAAATGTGGTGGCACAGTAGAGAGCGTCTTTTTGCCAAACAAGTACGGCAATACTGTGTGCATTTCTAGTCAAGTGGGTTGCAAGTTTGATTGCAAGTTTTGTGCGTCTGCACTAAATGGTTTTAGTCGCAATTGTAGCAATGGCGAGATTTTGGGGCAGGTAATAGCCGTAAATAGACACAAAGGGGGCAATGTGGACAAAAGGGCATTTTGCAATATAGTGCTAATGGGCAGTGGTGAACCACTTGATAATTACGACAATGTTCTAAATTTCTTACATTCAATTTTGGATAGCAAAGGTTTAAATTTTAGCAATAGAAATATATCACTTTCTACTTGTGGACTTGTAGATAAAATAAAAAAACTAGCTGATCAAAACCTGGGCATCACTCTTTCTATTTCACTTCACGCGACGACAGATGAGAGTAGGCAAGTCATTATGCCTGTTGCAAAAGCTTATTCAATAAAAGACATTTTGGAAGCTGCTAAGTATTATTTTGATAAAACAGGTAGGCGTGTGGCATTTGAATATATCATGATAAAGGATTTAAATACAAGCCATCATGATGCAGTAAGGTTATCCCAGATGACAAAACAACTGTCTTGTCATGTAAATTTGATAAACCTCAACAGTGTAAACGAAAGAAATCTAAAAGGTGTAGATAGTGAACACGCTAAACGATTTTGCCAAAAATTGCTCGATTTGGGTGTATCCGCAACAATAAGACGCACCCAAGGACAAGACATCGATGGTGCTTGCGGGCAACTGCGAAATAAGTTTGTATAGGAAAATGACTCGTATCCAGTGATAAAAAAGATGAACCCTTGTATGTGCAGTGTAACAAACTCAAAACCATGACGACATTTTTGATATTCTAAACTGTCAGTGTTATAATAGTTTTACAGTGAGATGTAAGACTATTTTTATTTTGATATCCTAATACCTTAAAAGTGACATGCGGTGTCAATGCAAAAATGAGGGTAAAGTCTTGACAGATTTGTTTAATCATGATAAAATAAATAACAATGGGGTTGTTTGATAAATTGTTTAAAAAAAAGAATACTCAAAAAGCGGTTAGTGTTGCACAACCGCAAATTTTTAAGCCGAAAAAGACTGTTGAAGAGTTATGGTGTGAAGTCAGTAAACAACAGAATCCTTGTTTGCTCAAAGACATTCCATATCCAAGCAACTATCCACAATTCAAATTTAATCTCAATCCTCTAAGAACGCAAGCTGTTATAGAAAGTTCTATTCCGTGTGAATGCTGTGGAAAGATTGATAAATATAGTTATATAGCTGGCATAGACCATTATGCCAAAAAAGAAGTTCCTGAAATTAAAAACCTTTGTCTTTATTGTATTTACAATGGTGAGGCAATTAAAAAATTTGGCGGCGCCTTTACTGACAAAAGTTTTATTGCGAACAAAACAGCAAGCAAAGAAGTAACCGAAGAAATCATGTACAGAACTCCATCTTTTACAACTTGGCAAGAAAAAGAATGGCTATCACATTGCAAAATGCCATGTACATATATCGGTCAAGTTTATATTGGCGATTTATTAAAAATGGGTATTTATAAACAGGTCAGGACGGAGTTGTCTAAAACTTTTTATTACAGACAAATGCCAATGACCATATCTGATATAGATGATATGCTCATAGACATGGTTGAAGACTCCTCAATAGAAGGACACTTGTTTATGTGCATTATTTGCAAAAAATATAAACTTAGCGTAGACCTGGATTAAACACAGTAATTCTCTGACAAATTATTTTGCGAAAGCTATATATTCCCGATATTTCACAGCGTATCACTGATGCTTATTATTTTTCAAATATGTCATTTTTAAATTTAGTTGTAAAAAATACATGGTTTATCTAGAGGTAAATAAATGAATAAAAGATTCAATGCAAGGGTTACATGGTTAACAAGTGAGCAAGGAGGTAGGCAGACTTTGCCATTTGGTGATAAATATGCTCCCATAATAAGGATTATTTCCCCATATGTAGAGCCATTGCCTTTGGATAACAAGGATGGTCCTTGGAGTTTGTTTGTTCATAACAAACAAACTAAATCTAAAAACGAAACAATAGCAGACGTTTGGTATTTATCAAAAGAGGCACCTGACAATCTATTTATTGGTGTAGAATTTGAATTGTATGAGGGTGCGAAGTTAGTTGCAAAAGGTCACATAATTTAGTTATACAAAGAGTTGTAAATCAAGAACAAATCACCACAAACCAGTGAGCTTGATTCTAAGTATCCATACATGCTACCGCGAATATTGACTTGAACAGTAAAAATTTGAAAAGTGAGGTGAAGTGTACAATATGCTGAAAAGTAAAAAGAGAATAAAAGAATCAATAGTAGAGAAAAACAGAATAAAAAAATATGCCAGAAAATGCTTTGATATTGTAAAGAAATATATAGATGAACTTGACCTAATGGGATTGCTTGCCCTTCATTGCCCCAAAGATGAATATGAATTTGAGGTTGCTGAAATAGTTCAATCCGTTTCTGAATTTTCTGTTGAAACAAAAGATAAAAAAGTGAACATACTATCAGATATTATCATCAGAGTTTTTAGCAATTCTTTTGACCAAAACTTTGCTGGAAGGCGTGATGAAATTGAGAGAGCTGCAAGTAAAATTCTTGATAATTTTAAACTGTTAAGCCCATTTAACAAAGAAACATACTTTATTCCAAAAGATTTGTTGCCGGGCAGTTGTTACTTTGAATTTCAGCCAGGTAAATATAATGTTGGTAAACATTGGTTCAGTAAAATGGGTGAAATAAGACTGGATAGTTCGATTTATCTTTATGGTGATGATGACGGGATTTTTGAGCATTCGGCTATTGCACCATTCGCGTATCTAATAAGTGGAAGCTCTGCTTGTTCTAAAATTAAAAGTAAAGAGAAGTTTTTTGACTACTATGGAATAACTTTAATTGATGAAAATGATGGCAAGAAATTAGTAAAACAATTGAGAGAATTTTCAACCCTCCTTGGTGAGGGTAAACAAATTTATGAAGCACTTGAAAAAATGAAAGCTTATAATTCAAATGTAGATGGAAGTTGGCGTGAAGAGGATAGCATGGAAAAATTAGATGTCATGATATTAAAAAAATACAGCAGAAGAATTGGCAGATTGGTCAGAAAAGGTCTTGTCAGAAAGCAAGTGGATTTCTGTTCTTGGAATTTGAGGTATTTTAAGGAGAATTAGAGAAGCATTGTGAGCAAAAAAATGAGTGAAATATTAGATAGTTTTGAAGAGTACTGTGTGAATCCAGAATTTAAGGAATCTAGAAAGACCTTTTCTTATAGAAGGGCGATACAATATTTTTGTGACTATCTAGGTGAAAATAGTATTGATGATGAATTGGTTTCTAAATTCAAAAAATATCAACTCGACATAGGGAACAAAGACAGTTTACTGTACAAAAAATTTCTTTCTTTTCTTGCTCCCCGTAAACAATCTTCTTATCTTTACAGCGGTTATTTGAGCGCTGCGTTACCAGAATTTTTTGCATTTTGGAAAAATTATAAAAATCAAGAAAAAATACCTCCAATATTTTTTGCAAATGTAACTTGGATGGAAAGATATGATGGGCTCGAAATATTTAAAAAACCGGGTGCTGCTTGGGTGAAGGAAAACAATGATGCTCATGAGAAAAATAACTTTAAAGAAATTGACGGTAAGTATTATGGCTATGTCGAATGCAGTAGGAATAGTAAGATTAATATCAGTACTATTGCCAATAGGTATGGCTGTGTAATCAAAGAAGAAAATGGAAACAGGTTTATTGAGAACATACATGTCATATACTTTTCTACTTCACCAAAGGGAAAAGCTAGAATAGTAGGGTTTTACAACAAGGCAATTATTTTTGAAAATTATATGAAAAACCCTTTGAACGGGGATAGATATTATTTTGTTTGTGGCCATGACGATGGGATTTTGATACCAGAAAAAGATAGGAATTTTATAGTTGAAAAAAGCTATGGGCAAGACCAACGGTGGTATGCCGATAAAGACGAAGATATCCCGTTTGTCAAAAAAACCTTAGAATATATCAAGAAATATACGATAATTGCCAATCTGCAAGAACAACAAATGATATCGAATATGCTTGTTAAGCTTAAAAGTGATCTTGAAGTTGAGTTTGATAAAAACAAAATTACAGGTATTCTTCCTATAAATAATTATCATGAGCACACTTATCATATTGGAAGAATTGGAGGAACAGAAGAAATAAGTGTTAAAAAAATCCGAAATGGTAGAAGGGCAGAGAAATATTTTGTTGATTATCTAGCAAAGAATGGTTTTAAAAAAGGCAAGGATTTTGATGATGTCGCAAACGATAGAAATTATGGTTATGACATGCAATTTGCAGACATTGGCATAGAAATCAAGAATATCCAAAGTGGAAGTTTTTATTTAACAGATAATGAAATTGCACACTTAGAAAGTGGAAAAACGCACTTAATTTTAGTGGACTTGGATAATGGGATATGGCTATTAAAAAATAATTCTGACTGGTTGAGAATCACAATAGAAAATATTAAATCCATTAGAGATTACTGTAAAGAACAATATTCAAATATTGTTCTTACAGATATAAAGATCAATATTACGGATGATATAAAAAAAGAAATCTTTGAAATCTCACAATTTGATTATGATAAAATTTTAGATATTTTAATAGGTACAAAATAGCAACTACTTTACAAAGCCAATTTGTTTGTGTTATAATGATACTATTGTAGTACCATGATACTACAATTAAGGTTATGAACAGTACAAAATATATTGCTCTCTTGCGGGGCATTAATGTTGGTGGTAACAATAAAATTTCCATGCCTATACTTAAAGGCGTTTTTGAAAAAGGTGGCTTGCAAAATGTCATGACATACATCAATAGTGGCAATGTCATATTTGAATCACAAAAAAGTGACATTCAACAAGTAAAAGAGCTCTGTGAGGAGTTAATCTTAAAAAATTTTAATCTTAAAATTTTAGTTTGTATAATCAATGCATCAAATTTTTTGGAGTGTTTATCGCACGCACCAATGTGGTGGAATACTTCAAAAGAGCAAAAACACAACGCTTTGTTTGTCATACCTCCTTTAACAGGTGAGTATGTTTTTAATCAAATAGGTGAAACTAAACCAGAATACGAGAGTATTGCTTTTTTTGGCAATGTGATTTTTTGGTCTGCTCCCATTGCTACCTATTCTCACAAAAGGCTGTCAACTATTGTCACCAATAAAAAGGTTTACAATGCTGTAACCATCAGAAACGCAAACACAACTTTGAAACTAAAAGATTTAATGGAAAAATCATAATGTCACAAATACTGATACAAAATTTGACCTTTGGTTTTTTAGATGATGCGCTGTTTGACAATGTATCCCTTTCAATAGACACGAATTTTAAATTGGGTTTGATAGGTCGCAATGGGCGAGGTAAGACCACTTTATTAAAACTTCTACAAGGTAAATTTGAACATGAAGGCAAAATAAGTTCAAGCGTTGACTTTGACTACTTTCCATATATTATTCAGGACACAGATTGCAATGTGTATGAATTGGCACAAGTTTTTGCTATCCATTCACAACAGTGGATGATAGACTGTGAGTTGAACTTGTTGCAATTGAGTAAAGAATGCAGGTGCAGACCGTACAAAAGTTTAAGCGGTGGAGAGCAGACCAAAGTACTTTTGGCACTTTTATTTTTAAAAAATGACAATTTTTTATTAATTGATGAACCTACAAATCATCTTGATACAGATTCAAGGAAAACAGTCAGTGATTATTTGAAAGCTAAAAAGGGATTTATATTGGTATCACATGACCGCAGTTTCTTGGATGGTTGTGTAGACCATATTTTGGTTTTAAACAAAAAGAAAATAGAACTACAAAAGGGGAATTTTAGTTCTTATGAGGTTAACAAAGAAAAACAAGATAACTTTGAAATCTCACAAAACCAAAAGCTTGTCAGTGAAATTGAACGCCTTAAAACAGCAGCAAAACAAAAAAATGACTGGTCAAACTTGGCAGAGAGCAAAAAGAGCGGTGCAGCAGACAAAGGCTTTATGGGTGCAAAAGCAGCTAGGGCTATGAAGACTGCAAAAATTATTGAAAAAAGGCAAGAAAAGGCAATAGATGACAAATTAAAGTTGTTAAAAGATATAGAAACAGCAGATGACTTAACCTTAAATTACCATGCTTGTTCTCATAAAAGATTGGTGTTTGCTCAAAATTTGGCTTTGAGTTTTGACAGCAAAGTGATATTTGAAAACTTAAATTTTCAAGTGTTGTGTGGTGATAGGATAGCAATTTGCGGTAAGAATGGTACTGGTAAAACATCACTGCTAAAAACTATATCAGGATTTTACAAAGAAACTAGTGGCAAAATAGATATTGTAAAGGGCATCAAAGTATCCTATGTTGACCAGGACATATCAAAGTTGTTTGGGACACCGAAAGAATTTATAAAAGAAGACAAGGAAATTGACTGTAATATTTATTTTGCTATCCTTGCAAAACTTGGATTGGACAAGTCAAATATGGATACTTGTTTGTCCAAATTGTCACCTGGACAAAAAAAGAAAGTAGTTTTGGCTAAAAGCATATCTCAACCTTCACATATATATTTATGGGACGAACCGTTAAATTACATTGACATTTTGTCTAGAATGCAAGTACAGCAAATGGTGCTAAAAAGTAGTTCCACAATGGTATTTATAGAACATGATAAAGCTTTTTGTGATGCCGTTGCTACGAATAAAATTGAGTTGACATGAGTTTTAGTTTTAACGAAAACATTTAAAGTTTCATATAATTGCAAGAGTTAGTATTAGCTAATTTAATTTACTATGTATTTTTTAGGTAAAATAAAATGGGTTTAGTTTTTTTATACAGTGTACTTTCTGGTCTTGTAGGCACGACCATTGGGGCATTGATTGTAGTTTTGATTGTCAAAATGAGCAATAAATTGATTGCTTATCTTTTGGCGCTGTCTGCTGGGTGTATGGTAAGCGTATCCGTTTTTCAGCTTATTCCCAGTAGTTTTTCTGTACTTTTGGATTATGATTACAGTCAGAAACTGTCCATATTTTTTTTTTCTTTTTTTATAGTTATCGGTATGTTTTTTACATCGTGTTTGGTTAGTGTTGCAGGCGTTCTCTTTAAAGCGTCGGGGTATTTTAAAATT
>JAITUJ010000049.1 GCA_031286385.1 Clostridiales bacterium
CATGCCCTCTTCAACTCTTATTACACACCAACCCATAGACTAGTATCACTTTTCAAAGACAAAAAAAAAAACAAAATCCGTATTACCATCAATACTGATTTTGTTGCAATCATAAAGCACAATCAACTTTGACAGTTTCCAGACACCAGCTAGACTAGATGCCTCCATTGTTATGCCTTCCATCATATCACCATCACTTACTATGCAGTAAGTGTAGTGTTCTACCAACTTAAAATCACATACATTAAACTTTGCTGCTAAAATACTCTCCGCCTGAGCAAACCCCACAGCATTGGCAAACCCTTGCCCCAAAGGTCCTGTACTCGTTTCTATACCAAGCATATATTCGGGATGACCGGGTGTTTTTGCCCCTAATTGTCTAAACTGCTTTAAATCTTCCAGCGTCAAATTGCAGTTAAACAAAACTAAAAGACTATACAAAAGTGCACTGCCATGTCCACAAGACAACACAAACCTATCTCTATTTTGCCATTGCAAATTTTTTGGATTGTGATTTAAGCATTCTGCCCACACTGCATAAGCCAAAGGAGCAGCTCCCAAAGCTATCCCAGGATGACCACTGTTTGCTTTTTGAATAGCATCTATGCTCAAAACTTTTAAAGTATTGATGGCAAGCTCATCTATTCCTCTGTTGATACTCATTGCATTATTATACTACAACAGATACAAAAAGACAACCAAATAATAGACTTTAAATGATAATAGGATTTTTATCAAATAGCCATTTTAAAAAACTTCCATCAATTGCTTTTGTGACATCAGTATAAAATTGACTACTGTCAAAATGACGCACAATTGCAAAAAAGATTAAAACCAACCCAACAAAAAATGCAAGAAATAATATAGCTCCCAAAGTCTTGCTGACAAACCTTACAAAAAATATATCAGAGTTGTCTTTGCTTGCAATAGAACTTGTCAGTATTATCCTTGCAATGATTAAACAGCAAAATATAGCTAGGTAATAGAGTAAAAAACCAGCTTTTATATAGCTTAAAAAATTCCAACGCTCTGAAATATATCCATTAAAGTCTTGTAAATTGCTTTCAATAAAATCAATTTTACGCAAAACTCCGCCTAAAATAAACGACAGATAAATAATGATGGCAGTTCCTATCAAGCTTGTAGATATCAGTTTGAAAGACTTTGCAAGACCTGCTCTATATCCAATGGACAGCATAGCAATAGCAGAAATTGCAGTTATTACATTGATTAAAATTAATTGTGTTTCCATAATTTTTTGCTGACAAACTTATTTTTTAGATTTTCTTTCTCAGCATATCTCCCTTTTTTAATGGCAAGTTGCATTTTAGTAAAATTTTTTGTTGTACTTTATTGGCTACTTCTATTACGTTATGGTCCTCATCTGACATCTGCTCTACTACAAAATTTTGATTGTGATAGCTGTTAGGCGATACAACTTGAATGCTGTCCCCTTTTACAAATTTATTCCTATGTTCCAGCAGTACAGTCCCGTCTATACAGTCCCCCAATACAATAGCTACAACATCCCAATCGCTAACAGAATTCGCAGTGTCATAATTTGTGTCCATACTACTGTTTTTACCAAAGTAAAGTCCAGTACAAAAACCTCTACTGTGCACTTTATTTAGCTCTTGTACAATTTCGCTTTCAATTTTCACACCTGGATTTGTAAATAAAAAATCAACTGCTCTTCTATAAGCATTTGTGACAGCGCCTGCATAGTAAATAGACTTTGACCTACCCTCAATTTTGAAGCTAGACACACCAGCATTTATAAGTTTGTCAAGGTGTTCTATCATATTTAGGTCCTTGCTATTAAAAATATAACTACCTCTCTCATCTTCTTCCACATTCATTTGTTCGCCCGTTTTTTTATCAATAACAGTATATTCCCATCGACAAGAATGGTTACATGCCCCTTTATTAGACTGTCTACTAGAAGAATAATTGCTCAATAAACACCTACCACTGTAAGCCATGCACATAGCACCGTGTACAAAAGTTTCTATCTCAATATGCGAAGGGATAGCTTGTCTAAGCTCTGCTATTTCTTTTAGTGAAAGCTCTCTTGCTGGTATAATGCGGCTACACCCCATGTCAATCCACATTTGTGCGGTGTATTTATTGGTAATATTAGCTTGCGTAGAGATATGGAGTTCCACTCCATTCGCATGTATTTTTGACATAGCAAAAACACCAGGGTCTGATATGATAAGTCCATCTACTCCTACACTCTTAACAAACTGCAAGTATTCAGGAAGTTGCTCAAAGTCACTGTTGTGTGCTACAATGTTAAGCGTTAAATAAACTTTACATGACTTTGAGTGTGCATATTCTACTGCTTGTTTTAATTGTTCTCTGTCAAAGTTATCCGTAGAAGTTCTCAACCCATACTTTCTGCCTGCTAAGTATACAGCGTCAGCACCAAAGTGCATACATGCAAAAAACTTTTGTAAATTACCAGCTGGTGCAAGCACCTCAGGTTTCTTTTTCGTTATTTTCATAATTTTCAAATAATTTTCTTTATCAGTTTTACTATAAATTTGGGTGTAAATTTTTTTAACAGTAAAATATTTTTTTTACACCACTCAACTATGCCGTGTGGAGTTAAAAACAATACGACTGTTTTAATAAATTTTAAGACTACGTATGCTGTGCGTTGCAAGAAGTTTTGCTTGAATGTCCATCCTATTTCACTTGCGTACATTTTATATGTTTCTGCATAAAGCGTCTTGCCGCCTTCCCATGGTCTTACAACCCCAGCGTAGTGAACAACTACTGGTTGTACTTTTTTTAGCTCAACTTCATCATAAAATAAAGCCCTAAAATGTGTCTGTTGCATCAAATTCTCAATGTCTACATCTTTTACTATAAAATCGCATGACACATTGTACTTCCAGTCCAAAAAAACTCTACTTTGAGAGCCATCTTCAATACTTAGGTAGTTTAAAGTTTCTTGATCAGGACATCTAAAATTTGGGTCATCTTTAAATTTTGTCAAAAAATCCAATGCTCTATTTAAATAATTGTGTGCTATCCAGTATTTAACATTTATCAGCATCACTCCCGCATTTGTGTAGTGAGTATTTTCGTCCAATATGTTTATACCAAGTTTGTTAAAGAATTTGAACTTTGAATGATAGATAAAATTTACCGCTGGATTCCAAAAGTACATATACAAACGCTTTTCACTACAAGCTGCGTAGCATTTATCTTGAATATCTGTTGAGAAAACTTCCGTTAAATCGCCCAAAATCATTGTGTCACTGTCAATATAAATAGCTTTATCCAATTCTGGAAAATACTTTGGGATAAACAACCTAAAATTGGTTTCTTTGCCAAACCCTCCAACTAGCGGTATGCTTTCAAAATCAGAGTCACTTATAAATCTAACTTCAAGACTTTGCAGGTTTTTATGTCCATTTATTTTGCTCTTGATAAAACTTATATTATCCAAAGTCAAATCATGTGTTAGTAGAAAAAATTGATACTTAGTATCCAAACAAGCGTTGCTTAATGCTGAATACATTACAACAGTAGCCTGTTTGGTATACCCATTATTGATGCATAAAACTACTGGAACAATCATTTTATCTCCTTTTCATAATAAATTACCAAATTTTCTATCCAAAGTAGTACTACTTTATTAAAAAATACGGTAAGTAATTTTTGAGCCAAAAATTTTTAGGTACTATAAAGTTATGTCCTTGTGTCAAATCAATCTTTTTGCAGTTTTGCATTTGCAAAAATTTGACAAACCCAAATGGTAAGATGGCTCTCATCATTTTTTTAAAATGGATAATACGCAACTGCCTTTTAATAGCTTTTTCACACTCATTTTTTTCTCCTGCAACCATCGCATTTGCAATGGTGATTGCATTTTTATCACTCACATTGCAAGCAACCAATGCAGACTTTATCATATCAAATTCTAATTTCAGTTTTTGTCTTGCCAAAAATATATTTTCCACATAACTTTTCAATGCCAAAGTTTGTAAGTTTTTTTTTATCTTAACAAATGGATTCGTATCCTTTATACACAATCTAAAAAGTCTATTGTACGCAATAAAATTTTGGGTGTCATCATCACTGTCCACCAACTGTAAAATTTCTCCCATCATATTTATATTGTGACAGTATCTGTTTGGTTTAATTTTTTGACGCATGATACTGTTGTAACGAATTCTATAACAGTAAAAATGAGAATTTTGCAAATATCCCAATCTATCACACTTAAAAAGCCACAGTAAAGTAATTGCATCTTCATGATAATTATTTTGTTTAAACATAAAATTGTTTTCTAATAAAAAATTTCGCTTGAATAACATAGCCCATGCATTGCAAAATTTGTTTGCAATATTCTTAAAAAAGATATTTTTGTCTACTTTATCTTCTAAAATTAAAAGATTACCATTAAAGCAAAAGTTTTTTTTATGGTCAAAATAATTAAACAAATAAGCGTTTTTAAAATCACTATTAAAAAGATAAACAATGCCAAATAAAAGTGCATCTAAATTATGAATTTTGACATAGGATAAAAGTTTTGCAACACAATTATTTACTATCAAGTCATCGCTATCTACAAACCAGACGTACTCGCCCTTAGCCTCTAAAATTCCTGTATTTCTAGCACCGCCTAGACCACAATTATTACTATGAACAATAAGTCTTACTCTACTGTCCTTTAACGCATACTGTTTTGCTATCGCCCTGCTGTCATCTTGTCCACAGTCATCAATCAACAAAACTTCTATGTCACTCTGTTTATACTGCAAAATACTATCCAAACAGACAGCAAAATATTTTTGAACATTGTAAAAAGGCACAATAATAGATAATTTTATTCTGTCCAAATACTCCTCCTGGTTTTATAATTGGTTAAAAAAGTTTTACATTAGCGTTCAATAATTATCTAAAAAAGTAAATTGCTTACCTAGATTATTGTATCCAATGACGGCGTCTAGATTTATGTTATAAACGCTCTTAAAGATATTTTGAGCTGCTGTTGGATTGTTAATTTGCAATGAGGCAATTATTTTTTTTACCTCTCCACGCTTACTCGTTTTTGGGTCTTCACAATCTTCGGAAAGTGGACAACCACATTTTATAAAATTTAAGTCATTGTACTTTACCCAGTTGAGTATATCTTTTTCTTGTATATGGTACATTGGGCGAATGAGTTGCATACCTTCAAAATTTTTAGATTTTAATTTAGGCATCATAGTCTGCACCCTGCCGTTATAAAGTATGCCCATCAAAATAGTCTCAATGCAGTCATCAAAGTGATGTCCCAAAGCTATCTTATTGCAACCTAGCTCTCTTGCTTTTGAATATAAATGTCCTCTACGCATTCTAGCACATAGATAGCAAGGCGCACCATCTACACTTGTAGTAACTTTAAATATATCAGAATTAAACACGACAGCATCAATCTCAAACAAATCAAAATTGCGTCTAACTTGCTCTCTATTGGCCTGATTATACCCTGGATCCATTGATAAAAACAATAAATCAAAGTGTTTCTTCCTATGTTTTTTCAATTCTTCAAAGCACATTGCCATCAACATGCTGTCTTTTCCACCACTCAAACAAACTGCTATCTTATCACCATCTTCAATCAACTCATATTCATTTATAGCTGCAACAAACGGTTTAAAAATACTACTGCGGTAAGTAGTGATAATACTTTTTTGTATTTGCAAATACTTTGACATAAGTTATATTATAACATTTTAAAAGATAAAATACAAGAGATTTTTATTGTTTTTATACTGCATCTTAAAAGTGAAAAGAAAATAGAAAATTATGTAAGCAATAGCGCATTGCACATGCACAATATTAAAAAACTTTTAGACGCTCTAAAAGTTTTAATTTAGTTTAGTATAGTGTTTGTTTTTAGTATAAGCAGTACTGCAATGAATGATTACTGGTGAAAAACCATTATAACACCAACAACTATTGGTGAAAACTTAAACTAGAATGGTCAAGATTACACCTCAAATTTAATTTTAAACATGATACCTAAATCAAATTGTAAAAAATCACTCACATATGATAAAAAATATATAAATTTTGCAAAATAATTTTGTCAAACAGTCTTCAATAAACTTTTCAGATATTCACTAAACTCATCACCAAATCTCTTTATACCTAAACTTACCGCAGCTTTTAGTGAGCCTAGTTTATCTCCCATATCAAATCTAACCCCGTCAAATTCATAAGCCCACAATTTCCCTTTTTCCCCCAGAGCATTTAGTGCAGAAGTCAAATGTAGCTCACCACTAGCGTGAACTTTGCTTTGACAAATTTCCTCAAAGATATCCACAGTAAGTATATATCTACCCAATGCTGCCAACCTCGATGGAATTTGAGCTATACTAGGTTTTTCCACCATTCTAATACATTTATATGACTTACCTACCTGTTCGCTTACAGAAAGCACTCCATATTTTACGATATCATCATTCAAAATCTTTTGTACACCCAGAATGCTTGTCCCATGATGTTGGTATGCTGATATGAGTTGTAGCGTGGTTGGTGTGTCACCTAGTATCAAATCATCACCCCAAGCCAATGCAAAAGGCTGATTGCCTACAAACTTTTTTGCATACATTACAGCATCACCACTACCTTTTGGCGTATTCTGATATTCAAAATTAAAGTTGACTCTATCCGTAATCTTTTTTAGTTGCAAAGCTTGGTCAATTTTACCTTGTTCAGATAACAATTCTACAATTCCATGGTCGCAAAAGTAATGCTTGATAGCTTGTTTTGATTCATTAATTACAATTAAAACGTCTGTTATGCCACTGTCCGCTACTTCGTCAATAATAAATTGCAAGACCGGTGTGTCTATTACAGGTAGCAACTCTTTTGGTAAGGACTTTGTAATAGGCAAAAACCTAGTGCCTAATCCGGCACAAGGTATTACTGCTTTAGTTATCTTTGTGTTCCCCATTTTTTACCGTTTTTCTAAAATATTTTAAAAAAGTTTTTTTCAATATGCATTCATAGCCATAAATAGAAAACTTACTCCATTGAAACTATATAGTAGTACAAGGGCTGTCCCCCTTGATGAAAATCAACGTCGCATTTTGTATATTTACTGCTAAGTTGCTTTGCAACCTTTTTGACATCGGACTCTCCCACTTCAGAACCAAAATATAAAGTTATATTGCTTACAGAATCATCTATCATTTCGTCCACTAAATCAGCCGTAACGCTGGAAACTGACTTGCCTTTTACTGCAATTTCACTAGAATTGATTCCAATTATATCCCCAACTTTAAGATCAAAATTATCCGCACTAGTGTCCCTTACAGCATAAGTAACCATACCGTACTTAACTTGTTCGAACGATGATGCCATACTTTTAAAGTTATTTTCTACGTCTTCGTCAGGATTAAATCCAAGCACTGCCGAAAGACCTTGTGGTATACTCAAAGTGGGTATTACGTGAATATTACAATTTGTGACCAAGGACTTTGCTTGTTCTGCTGCAAGTATGATATTTTTGTTGTTGGGCAACACAAACACATCTTTTGCCCCTACCCTACTGCAAGCATTTGCAATTTCATCAGCACTAGGATTCATCGTTTGACCGCCCTCTAGCACTATGTCCACAAGCATTTCTTTAAAAATATTGGTTAAGCCTTCACCTGCACACACGGCAACCATGCCACTTTGCTTTTGTTTGTTTGAGCGTTTGGTCACAAGTACACGATTTTGCTCCATCATATTTTCTATTTTTATGCTGTCTACTTCTCCCAATGTAAGCGCATGTGTGAGTGCTTTACCTGGCTGGTTTGTATGCACGTGAACTTTAACCAAACTTAAATCGCCTATAACCAGTACACAGTCGCCAAGAGTATTCAAGCTCTCTCTAAACTTATCTATGTCAGCTTCTGTCGTCTTTTTGTGCAAGTTTATACAGAAGAACTCTGTACAGTAAGCAAACTCTATATTAGCCAACTCACTGAAATTTTCGTGAAACATTTTATTTAAGTCAACGTCAGTATTAAAGTTAACTCTAAAATCTAGCGTATCAACTTCTCTGCCCAATACTACATTATAAAAACCTTGTACTATGAACAGCAATCCTTGACCACCCGAATCCACTACACCTGCCTTTGCGAGAA
The DNA here is from genome assembly GCA_031286385.1 of Clostridiales bacterium. Classification (GTDB taxonomy): domain Bacteria; phylum Bacillota; class Clostridia; order Christensenellales; family Pumilibacteraceae; genus WRGC01. The sequence continues at coordinate 8,142 of JAITUJ010000049.1, forward strand.
TTGGAAGCTTTTCTGGTGTTGACTTTAATGATTTAGAACCTGCCTCCAAAACTCCACTCAAAAAATCCTCCACTGTTATGGATTTTTTTGCTAGATTTTTAGCAGCGGTTGCTATATCTCTGATAACGGTCAACATTGTACCTTCTTGTGGCTTGCTAACCGCTTTATAAGCAATATCAGACCCTTGTTTAAAGGCTTTTGCCATGACTTTTGCGTCAATTTCTTTTGCATCACTCAAAACAGTCATCATGCCTTTGCATATTTGACTTAGTATGACTCCGCTATTACCTCTTGCACCTTTCAATGCACCTTTGGATATAGCGACACAAATGTCGCTTATATTATTTGACATGCACTGAGAAAGTTCTTTTACCACTGACTGCATGGTCAGTGACATGTTTGTACCAGTATCCCCATCAGGAACAGGAAAAACATTGAGTTTGTCTACTATATCTTTATTTTTGCTCAAAGCACTAGCTGCACCCAAAAACATTTTTCGGAGCATAGAACCATTCAAACTTTTTTCCATAAAACCGCCTTTTAATTTGCAATGTCAATTTTCAACATTTAGGGTACAAAATTGTACTTTTACATTTTGTAACTTTTAAAGTTTTACACCTATAATGTTTACATTGACACTGTCTACAATCATACCAGTAAAATTCTCCACACCGTATTTTACTGTTTTTTTTAAAGATTGAGCAACTGCATCTATGGACATTCCATACTTAACAAATACAAACAGGTCAATGTATATTCTGTCACCGTTGTTGATAACCCTAACTCCTCTTGACATACGGTTCCGTCTAAACATGTCCGCAAGACTATCACTAAACTTTTTTGACACCAAATCGACAATGCCCAAACTGTCCAGTGCTATGCTGCCTGCTACTTGCGCAATAGCTTCTTCTGTAATACTTATTTTGCCATATGCATTTGCAGTGTTAATACTCATACCTAATTACTATTATATCATATCTACCAAATTTTTGCAAGCGATTTATGCAAAAATTTTTAGAGTAAAATATTTATTTTTACATTTTAGTTACATATTATTAATATAACCAACTGTACACCTTGCTTGTATTAAAAACTTTTTGCACATATTTAGAAGTTTCTAAATATGGAATACAGTATAATCTGCCATCTTTGCCATATCTCTCATCAATGAGCCAAGAGTTAACATTTCCAGGACCTGCATTGTATGCAGCCAGTGCAACCAATGTATCATCATAAATTTCTATCAAATAGTTTAAATATGACACGCCTAGAACGATATTATCTTTTGCATTATATAAATCATAATCGACCAGTCCTTGCCTTTTTGCCAGCCATTGAGCAGTAGATGGCATTAGTTGCATAACTCCTTTTGCTCCAACTCGACTGCATGCAAGTCTATCATACTTACTTTCTGTCCATATTACAGCTCTAATAAGATTTATATCTACATTGCGTTTACTGCTCTCTATCTGTATGATATCATAGTACTTGTTGGGATAAATTGCTTTAAGCCCTAAAATTATGCCAAATAATCCTACTGCCA
>JAITUJ010000074.1 GCA_031286385.1 Clostridiales bacterium
ATGACTGTGTACGATGGTGACAACAGTTTGTGGCAGTATAGCGATTTACCTTAAAAGTAAATATAGGTAGTGCCATTTACAGTGCTAGGTTCTTATGTTCAAGACCAAGACAAATAAGATAAAAAAGAGTCTGCTATCATAGCAGACCTTTTTTGTAGAAGCTATCATTTTTTTGTGAAAGTTTTAAATGACTTTAATTTGAATTTATGATATAATACAATAGACAGTGAAGTAAAAGTAAGTTTTAATAAATAGCAAAAATGGAATATACCGTACAGAGAACAAATAGAAAAACCATTTCTTTACAAATTAAAAGTGGCACATTGACTGTTAGAGCGCCACTAAACTGTACAAATGAAGTTGTAGAAGCGTTTGTACAGAGTAAAAAGCAGTGGATAGTAAGACAGCTTGCAAATTATAGTGCAAGTCAGCTGGATAGCTCTATCTTACAATTTAAAAACATTTATTTGAGTGGAAAGTTGGTACAATTGCAATTCAAGCCAAACATAAATAGCAAACTTTTAGATGGAGTTTTGCAGTTGAATGAAAAGTACAAAGAAAATCCTAAGCCACAATTAAGGAAGTATTTATATAAAGTAGCGGAAAATCTTTTGTTTTTTGAGTGTGAAAGAGTAGCAAAAATATTGAGTTTGCAATACAAACAAGTGGCATTATCCTACGCACGCACTAAGTGGGGTAGTTGTGATAACAAACAGAGAATTTTATTAAATTATAGATTAGTTATGTTACCACGACACTTGATGCTTTATGTAGTCGTTCATGAGCTTTGTCACTTGGTGCATCACAACCACAGCAGCGCTTTTTGGACACTCTTAGCATCAATTTGTCCACAGTTTAAGCAGTATAAAAAAGAACTAAAACAATGGGGACAACTAAATCACATTTATTAGATAAAAATATATTGTATATTATTTAATGACGCTAACTATACAATACATTTGTTTGTCTGTATTTTTTGCCAACTTAGTGTTACCTTATTGCCTAAGGTAACACACAGTACATTTGTTCGTCTGTATTTTTTGCTGGTCAATTTAAAAACTGGTTTAATCTGACTATCCAAATGTCACCATCGCCAAAGTTGCGCACGACATCCTTATCTTGTTGTGTCAAAGATGCACTGTAAGATGTCATTGCAAGCGTAATTGTGTTTGTTGTTTTTTCAGCCAGCATGATTGGATTGACTTCTCTGTCACTTTGGCTACCCCCTAGCACTACTTGTTTTGTCAAAGTTTTCTCTTGAATACTGTTTATTGTCACTCCTCTATTTGATTGCCCTATAATTGTAATTTTATTGTTGGAATAATCTTGATAAAAATAGTCTGTAATGTTTTTAAAGTCACTAAACCCATCAATGTCTTGTAATTTTGTCGATGGCGGTGCTGCTAAGTCAAATAAAAACATACTACCCCCTTGTCCGCTGTACAAGAATACATAGTAATTCTTTGAGTGCGGTAAAAGTTTTGCAAAAGAGACTCCTTTCATTTTTGTATTGTGTAAGTCACTTAGTGTGTAGTCATAATCTATTCTCACTATATAAGTTGCACCTATATTTGTTCCATCAGTAGCGACAACAACCATGATATATCCTTGTTCACAAGGTTGCAAGTCCAATGTTGAGTACTCAAAGTTCAAGTCAATTCTATAAAATTCAGCATTTCCTCCAACTTGTTGTAAGATTATGGCGGCAGTTTGAACGGCACTATTTGTTCTTGATTCGTGCGCAAATATCACGAGTTGATTTTGAAATCGATAGGCACTCAAAAAGTCTAAACTATAATGGCTCTCTATCCTAGAAATAGGGGGATTATTTTGTGGAAAAAGTGCTGCATTTATCTGCACAGCTATCAATTCATAGCCAAATATTCCGACGAATCTGCTGTAAATTACAATAAAATTTGGGTTGAGCGCATCCTCATTTACAAATATTATCTCTTTTGCATATAAGTTTGTAGTGTCCGTTGTTGACCATGTTGAAATAATTTCTCCGGTAAAGTTTATTCGAGTTACTGCAACTACATAGTTATCATCTTGACCATTTTGTAGTATTATATACTGGTCATTTTCTATGATGACCTTGACGATGTCCATTCCTTTGTTTATAGTGATGAAATCTACTGTTCTGCCATTGTCTTGCAAAATAGCCATAAAACTGCCAGCAAAGTCAAAGTCAAAATCATTACTCTGTGTATTGCCAAAAATGTGAATGATATTGGTGTCAATTGGGCTTTTAAAAATAGCCACTGCATTTTCATTTAGGCTACCTCCTATGTTTTGAGACCATGCAATGTCTGTACCTCTATGTTGTTCTACAAATGCGTCTCTTTGTCTATAATGTACATAGGGGTTTGTGATGGTTGTTTTAAACTTATTGTTTAGAACAAGATATATCACTAAAACTGCAATTAATGAAAAGTTGATTGCTATGATTATAGTAGTGTACTTTCTTTTATTCAACATTGCTATATTATACACTGCACAAGTCAAAAATTTTTATTTTCGCAAAAGTGTATAAATATTTACAATAATTTTCGTTTACACCATATTAATATTTATTTACACCATATTATGACAAATTTTTGATAATATATTGTATAAATTTTTGCTATTTTTCTTGACAAAAAAGAATAATAAGTATATATTGTAGATATGAGTAGTAAAATAATAGTAGGCTTGACAGGTGGGTTGGGTAGTGGTAAAAGTACTGTTGCAAAAGTATTTTGCCAATTTGGGTTTGAATACATTGATTCAGACAGTTTATCAAAATCCTTTTTAGAGAAAGAAAGTATAATAGAGAGTTTGTATAAAACATTTGGCGACAAAATTTTGACAGAAAATAAAATAGACAAACAAACTTTAAGGGACATAGTTTTTTCAAGCTTGCAAAACATTAAAAAAATTAACGAAATAATGTGGCCTCCTGTCAAGCAAAGAATAGCAGAAATTTTGCAAAATACTAAAAACAGTTGCTGTCTTGAATGTGCGCTACTATTTGAGTCAGGATTAAATTGCCTTGTTGATAAGGTAGTGACTGTTTCTTGTGCTTTACAAAATAGAAGAGAACGCATAATAGCAAGAGATGGTACAGATAAATTTTTTGATGTAATCTTATCTGCCCAGTGGACTGACTTTGAAAGAGAAGAAAAGTCTGACTATGTAGTAAACAATATTGGTAATATAGCTCACTTAAAGAGTGCAGCAAAAAGTGTTGTAAGTGCTTTAAAGTATTAAATAAGTTTTATATGTATTATGTGATGTCTAAAAAAATAATCAAATTGACTTTTATTGTATTAAGTATATTGGCAGTAGGA
>JAITUJ010000006.1 GCA_031286385.1 Clostridiales bacterium
TGAGATTAGGACAGGGGATATCTGTGCCATTGTAGGACTAAAAGACACTACGACAGGGGATACGCTATGTGATGAAAAAAAACCAATAATTTTGGAACAAATGACATTCCCAGAGCCTGTAATAAGAGTAGCAATCGAACCTAAAACAAAAGCAGGTCAAGAAAAAATGACCATGTCTCTTGTAAAACTTGCTGAGGAAGACCCTACTTTTAAAACATACACAGATGTTGAGACAGGTCAGACTATCATTGCTGGAATGGGCGAACTCCACTTAGAAATTATTGTAGATAGAATGCTTAGGGAGTTTAAAGTAGAAGCAAATGTAGGTAAGCCTCAAGTAGCTTACAGAGAAGCTATAAAGACTTCTGTAGAGGCAGAAGGTAAGTATATCCGTCAATCTGGCGGTAAAGGTCAATACGGTCATTGTAAAATTAAGATGGAACCTTTGCCACCAGGTTCGGGGTATGAGTTTGTAGATAAGACAGTGGGGGGAAGTATCCCAAAAGAATATATACCGGCAATAGATAACGGCATCAAGGAAGCTAAAATGTCAGGAGTTCTAGCAGGGTACGAAACGGTTGATTTTAGGGTGACGGTGTATGACGGCAGTTTTCACGACGTAGATAGTAGTGAAATGGCTTTTAAAATAGCTGGTTCTATGGCCTTTAAAGAGGCAATGAGAAAAGCGAATCCTATCATTATGGAACCTATCATGAAAGTTGAGATAGAGTTGCCTGATGAATATCTAGGTGATGTTATGGGAAATGTGTCAAGCAGGCGTGGCAATTTGCTGGGTGTAGAACTTATCAATGGAAGTCAAACTGTAAAAGCCGAAATACCGCTGTCAGAAATGTTTGGATACTCTACTGATTTGAGATCACGCACACAAGGTCGGGGGACATACAGTATGCACTTTGGGCATTATTATGAAGTTCCAAAGAGTGTAAGTGAAAAAATTGTAGGGGATAGATCTAAAAAGTGATTTTAATGACTTTATTTAAAAGTTTTATATAGCATATCATATTGTATATAAGTAATTTTAGATGAGTTAAGTTAAAAGTTTTTAAATGTGGTAGAAACCAAGAGGAGATAAATTTATGGAAATAGTAAAAAGAGGCGATTATGCTCGCATAACTTACTGCGATAATTGTGGTTCTCAATTGAAGTATACTCGTGATGACATTTATTCTGATGTTATAAACGACCACTATGACAATGTAAATATAAGGTACAATATTCGGTTTGTACTATGTCCAGAATGTCGCAAGCGTATAATTTTGGACAAAGATTTTACTGTGTAAATGAAAGAGTGTTTACTGTGTACTAAAAATATTTGTATGTGAGATAATTTGCTAATTTAGGGTTTACTTATATTTGTATGTTGCCCTAGCTGTTATATCTTTAAGAATCACATATTTTTTAAAAAAACTACTCGCTTTTGTTGAATAGCAGAGTACACTCTTTTAATGTTAATAGAGCAATTTAAAAGTTTTGTTTGGCAAAATTGCAAAAAATGCTTGCAAGTTTTTTAAAATTGTGTTATCATATATCAAATGCAACCCTAAGACAGGGCGGTTAGAGAAATTTTTAGGAGAATAATTAAATGGCAAAGGCAAAATTTGACCGTAGTAAGCCGCATGTCAATGTGGGAACAATAGGACACGTTGACCATGGCAAGACTACTTTGACAGCAAGCTTGGCTACCGTTTTGGCAGCAAAGGGCTTGGCAAAAAAGATGAACTATGCAGACATAGACAAAGCACCAGAGGAAAAAGCACGGGGTATTACTATTAATACTGCCCATGTTGAATATGAAAGTGCAAATCGTCACTATGCCCATGTAGATTGTCCAGGACACGCTGACTATGTTAAAAACATGATTACTGGTGCAGCTCAAATGGATGGCGCAATACTGGTAGTTTCAGCTAGTGATGGTCCAATGCCACAAACTAGAGAACACATATTGCTTGCTAGACAAGTAGGTGTTCCAAAGATTGTTGTATTTTTAAATAAAGTTGACTTAGTAGATGACCCTGAATTGTTGGAACTAGTGGAAATGGAAGTTCGTGAGTTGTTGACTTCTTATCAGTTCCCTGGTGATGATACCCCAATCATAAAAGGGTCTGCACAAAAAGCATTGGATGCAGCAAATGCAGGTAAAGCAGAAGACCCTGCTTGTGCTCCAATAATGGAGTTGGTGGCAGCACTAGACAGTTTTATACCTCAACCTAAGAGAGATACGGATAAACCTTTCTTGATGCCGGTAGAAGATGTCTTTACAATATCCGGTCGTGGTACTGTTGCAACGGGTAAAGTAGACAGAGGAATAATAAAAGTACAAGATAAAGTAGAAATTGTAGGATTGCGTGCGACGACAGAAACTACTGTAACCGGTGTTGAGATGTTTAGGAAGTCGCTTGAATTTGCACAAGCAGGTGACAATGCAGGTTTGTTGTTGCGTGGTGTTGACAGAAAAGATATTGAGAGAGGGCAGGTTTTGGCCGCTCCAAAGTCAATTACTCCACATACAGATTTTGAAGCTGAAATTTATGTTTTGAAACAAGCAGAGGGTGGACGACATACGCCTTTCTTCAATGGTTATAGACCGCAGTTCTATTTTAGAACGACAGATGTTACAGGAACAATTGAGTTGCCAAAAGGTGTAGAAATGGTTATGCCAGGTGACAATATAGGTATAACTGTGAAATTAATAGCGCCTATCGCAGCAGAAAAAGGATTGCGTTTTGCAGTGAGAGAGGGTGGCAGAACAGTAGGATCTGGTGTAATATCAAAAATATTGAAGTAAAGAAGTAAAAATGAGCAGATATTATCTCTCATTTTTATTTTTTTACTTAGTGGTTGTAAAAAGTATAACAGTGAATCTGAATCTAAATAGCTGTCTATTATGTTATTGCTTTGCAGATTCGTATTCATTTAAAGACAGCTAAAATTACCTATAATTTTTTGTGGTCTTGCAGTGAAATGCAAGGCCATTTTTATTGTAGGTAATTTTAGCGCCAACTTAAAGAATATTTAAATATTTTTAAATTGGTAAATTGATAAAAATTTTTTATAAAGTTGTAAAAAACATGACAAATTAACAGTTGACAAATACTGTAAGTAGTGTTATATTGTACTCATAAAAAGTATTTTAATGTGGAAAAAACGGCAAAAGGAGAATTTATGATGACAAATTTAGAACAAAAAAATAGTTTGAATGCGTCAGCAAAGCGACACTCAATCTATGCAAAGCTAACTGTGTTTATATTAGCTTTGGTATTGCCAGTGTCTACGGTTATGATAGCTAATTTACAGACAAAGTATGCTAAATTGCCAGTAGTAAATATGCAAACGCAGATTGCGTACAATCATCAAAAAATGCATCAAGCCAATCGGGCGTATTTGAGTGGCTTGCAAGCAGAGTTTTACAGTGATGATAAGATGAGTAGGATAAATCCAGATGGTGTACAAGCACAAGACATGTTTGACCTTGGATTTTCTGTGCTAGACATGTTGGAGGCTGACAGGGACAATCAAGAGGTGTTTGATTACTTTTTTGAACACTTGTCAGCAGATATGCAACAGGAGATGCTGACACTATTGCAAGCGTTGTTTGGCAACAGAGATGACAGTCAAGTTGGTGATGGTCAAACAACTAGTGATACAGTGAGAGGTGCAACTGCTAGGGGCTGGTACAATACTCATCTAGTCATTGCAATGGATATTGGGTATGCAACAGGTACACTAGCAGGTTGGCTAATAGGAGTTTACCTTGCATATTGTTTTAGTCCAATTATTGCCGCTTTGGGCATAGTAGGCTTGATAGGTGTTGCTGTGTTGGCTGCCATTGTGGGGACAGTTGTGGAGTTGATAATCAATGACATTGTGTATAAGTGGTCTGGGATAATACCCAAGTTTAGACAAGTGCTGTTTACAATTGGAATTTGGTGGTTGTGGGGTGGTGGGGATACGGACATCAACTTGATTGACATATTGCTACTTGTAGTGGCTGGCATAGGTGGCCAGATAAAACCAGGGTCTAGACCGTCCGGAGTGCCCGCTCCTACATTTGCTTAGCGTATGTTTGATGTATTTGAAGGATATGACAACCCACGCTTTAAAGAGCGTGGGTTGTTGATAAGTAAGATAGTAAAGCTTGAAAAGCTAATAAAGCTTATATGCTTTTGTCACAGTTTGTTTACTTTTATGATTGCCACAATTTCACTTGTTGTCAAGTATATTTTGTCTATATTGTATGCGTACGACTTTCTTTTATTGGAAGCATATATCGTTGTTTTTAATATATCGGGCATATTACTGTACATGCTTTTTGGTAAATATAAATTTAAAAATAGATCTAAATTGTATACCATCATATATTGTTTGGAAGTTTTAAACTTGATAGTAGTAGTACTCATATTTGGTATTCAGCTTGACAAAATATTTGAGTACAAAGATTATGTATTTGCTAGTTTGTTTATGTTAGTTTGGGTTGCAGTTTTGTCTGTAAATTTTATTATTTTGTTGTTAAAGATAACAAAAAGAAAATTACACGAATTGCAATGATGTGTACAAGATAAATAGAGATTTCTTGATGTCTGATTTATTGGAGGGATATGATAACTCACGCTCTTTAAAGTGTGGAGTTGTCGGTGAGCAAAATAGTAAAGCTGAAAACCTTTTGGTTTTCTCCTCAAACTATTACTAGAAGATGATTAAATCAAAAAATTTGGAGCTATTACCGGGATTTGAACCCGGGACCTCGTCCTTACCAAGGACGTGCTCTACCTGCTGAGCCATAATAGCATAGTACTCAACAGTAGAATAACACATAAGGCATCACAATGTCAATTGTATCACCCATAATATACAAAAACATTTTAAAAACTTAAAGATAAATTGAGTTAAATTGACTAATTGATTTTGCTACTGGTTTATAAACAAGTTTATACCCGTCAAAAATATAAAATTTTGTTGACAACCAGTCAACTCTATAAAAATAATAGAAACATTGTCACAATTTATCTTAGCAATAGAATGCTTTATTCGTATTTTATTATTTTTATTAAAACTGAAAAACTTATATTACATTGAACGCTTGTTGTTTTTTTTTTTTTTTTTCTTGCTAAAAAAAAGAATATGTGATATAATAATAGGGTATTAGAAGATACTATAATGGTTTAAAGTTTGTGAAAGGCACTTGAATTTTACAAACTGTAAGTTGTTGTATGGAGGTTTTGTTTGAAGAATAGTGTAAAAGGCCTAATAGGCATAATTATTGCTTTGGCTATTATTTTGAGCTTTGCTTTTTACTTTATAATAAATATTGATAAAGCAAAGACAATTTCGGTTACCCAATTTGAAGACGAATTGAGGGCGAATAATGTGCAAAGTGTTAGCATATCCAATGATACAATAAGAGTTTTAAAAAGGGGTAGTGATATAAAACCTGCCAATTTTCCTAGTAGTGCAGATTGGGTGTTCAATGGGCGTGAAAGTGATATTTCTGCAATCATTATGGAACACAACGAAACTGAATGGAAAGTGCTCATAACTAAATTAGATGGGAAGCCTGACAGTGATGGATTTAACTTTAATGAATGGTATGACAGTCTTAGTGATACAAACAAGGAAGAGTGGAATACAGAATGGAGTAAGGTGCGCGTAGACAGGACGCTAAATGACAGGTACCAAACGAGTATTTGGCAAATTATACTCAACTTTTTACCAATAATTTTATTGATTGTGTTTGCTTTCTTTATTTTTAGAATGATGTCAAAATCGAATAACTCTGCAATGAATTTTGGCAAGACGCAAGCACAAATGTCAACCAGCACTAAGGTGCATTTTAGCGACGTAGCTGGTGCAGAAGAAGAAAAAGAAGAACTAAAAGAAATTGTTGATTTTTTAAAGAGTCCGTCTAAATTTACAGCCGTTGGTGCTAGAATACCAAAGGGCGTGTTGTTGGTAGGTCCTCCTGGTACAGGTAAAACGCTGTTTGCAAAGGCAGTAGCAGGTGAAGCGAATGTTCCGTTTTTTAGTATATCAGGTTCTGATTTTGTGGAAATGTTTGTAGGTGTAGGTGCATCTCGTGTGCGTGATTTGTTTGAACAAGCAAAGCGCAATATGCCTTGTATTATTTTCATAGATGAGATTGATGCTGTGGGTAGGCAGAGAGGAGCTGGCTTGGGTGGAGGACACGATGAGAGAGAGCAGACTCTCAATCAGTTGCTTGTGCACATGGATGGTTTTGTATCCAATGAAGGTATCATTGTTATGGCAGCAACGAACAGAGCAGATGTCCTTGATCCAGCTTTATTGAGACCAGGTAGGTTTGATAGGCAGATTTATGTGCATATACCTGACGTGCGAGGCAGAGAAGCAATATTTATGGTGCACAGCCGCAACAAACCTATGAGCAAAGATATTGAGTTTAAAGTATTGGCAAGGTTGACTAGCGGTTTTAGTGGTGCTGATATAGAAAATTTGTTGAATGAGGCTGCTATACTGTGTGCAAGAGATTCTCGTACACAGATAAATATGCGAGATATTTACGAAGGCATTAACAAAGTAGTTTTGGGTCCACAGAAGAAGTCGCGCTTGGTTACAGAGATGGACAAGCGTAACACAGCTTATCATGAAGCAGGTCATGCCATTGTAGCGAGAAGTTTGCCAGAATGTGACCCTGTTCATGAAGTGAGTATTATTCCTCGTGGACAAGCTGCTGGTTATACCATGATGCGTCCAGACAATGATGATAATGACTATACTATAAACAAGCTGACGGCTCAAATTGCCATGGCAATGGGCGGAAGAGCTGCTGAAGAATTGGTTATACATGACTATTCGGCAGGCGCTGCTGGTGACATAAAGACTGTTACAAATATTGCGAAAAAGATGGTGACAGAGTGGGGTATGTCAAAAGAGGTTGGACCAGTTTTCTATGGAAACAGTGGAGAAGTCTTTTTGGGTCGAGATTATTCTGCTACACATTCTAATACTAGTGAGGCAGTTACAGGTAAAATTGATGCAGAAGTTCGCCGCTTGATAGAAGAAGGACATCAAACTGCTTTGCGTATATTGACAGAAAAACGAGCGATTATGGACAATATGGCAAGAGTTTTGATTGAGAGAGAAACAATTTATACAGAAGAAGTCGCTATGTTGATGGAAGGAAAAAACTGGTCTACTGTGGTAGAACATATTGACAGTAAGGTTGGCAGTCGCAGTGCTTTTAGTTCGGTTGTAGTTCCGCCAGCAAGCAACTAATTGATTTTTTGGTTAAAAATTGTATGAGAGTCTATATATTTAATACAGTTTTAATTTCAAACTTTTTATTATGAATGCAAAAAAAATAACAATGATAATTGCAAGTGCTTTGCTTGTGCTTGTTCTCATAGGTATTTGTGTGCTAACCTTTATAAGGCAAAGTTTTTTGTACGAATTGCCAGGTGAGTTTATATCTGTAGAAATATTTGCAGATGGAGAGAACAAAGAGCGCGCAATGCCAAATTTGTATAGAGATTACACCAATGATGAGTTTTCAAAACAAAACTTTGGGCTTTTTGAAGATGCAATGAGAGACACTAGATTTAGACTAATTATAGGTGCTGTTCAAGGTAAATTTATGACGAGCCCAAAGTTTGTAAAAGACAGTGATGGTGAAAGAGAAAAACTTGGATTTGTTGAATGGAGTGATTTAAAATCTCCATCAAATCATTTTATGGTCAATTTAAGTTGGGGTTTTGGAAATTTTCAGAATATCAAAATTGAGGGAGAGCAACTGACTTTTGATAGGTTGACATTTATGGTAAGTGACACAAATGATCAAGTTGTAGCTGTGAGGGCTTACGCTTACAGTTTTGAATACTTTATGTCTGGAACAGACCCCAATGATTCTAGTATCATTTATGAAGAAGAAGACAGATATGTTTATCCATTTGACTTCTTTGCGAACACTACTGGTTTGTACAGGACAATACAAGATTTAGTAAGTCAACAAATTTAGAAACAAACAAAGCTAAGGAAAATGATTAAAATATGGGAGTGAATATTATGAAAATAATGCAAGTTAAAGCTGCAGAGGTACTAGATAGCAGAGGCAATCCTACTGTTTTGTGTGAGGTATTTGCAGGTGACAGTGAGATTCCATCCAGTTATGGTATGGCAATTGTGCCAAGTGGCGCTAGTACTGGTGAATTTGAAGCCATTGAGTTGAGAGATGGCGATAATAAAAGGTTTAATGGTAAAGGCGTGCTTAAAGCTGTCAACAATATAAATTCTACAATAGCAGAAAAATTAATAGGAATAGAGGTATCTTCACAAACAGAAATTGACCAGATTTTGATAACGCTTGATGGAACAGATAATAAGGCAGTTTTGGGTGCAAATGCCATATTGGCTGTGTCGTTAGCTTGTGCTAGATGTGCAGCGCTTTTAAATGGACAAGAGCCTTATCAATATTTAGCTAATTTATTTGGTAGCGATTTAGTGGATAATAAAATTGGCGTTGATTTGCCTTTGCCAATGATGAACATAATAAATGGCGGTGCACACGCAGATAACAACTTGGACATACAAGAATTTATGATTCAACCTTGTGGAGCTGCAAGTATTTGCGAGGCTGTTAGAATGGGTGCAGAAGTGTTTCATGCTTTGAAATCAATTTTACAGTCAAAAAAGTTGGTCACTGGTGTGGGTGATGAAGGCGGTTTTGCCCCTAGTTTGCAATCCAATAGAGAAGGTTTGGAATTGTGTGTGGAGGCTGTAATGAAGGCTGGTTATAAAATGGGTTCTGACTTTAAGCTGTGTTTGGATGTCGCTGCAAGTGAGTTTTTTGACAAAAAAACTAAAAAGTATAACTTTGATGGCAAACAGATGTCTACGGAACAAATGATAGATTACTATCAAAACCTAACGCGAGATTTTGATATAGCGTCAATAGAAGATGGTCTAGATCAAAATGATTGGGATGGATATGTTTCTTTAACTAAAAAGCTTGGTAAAAAAGTTCAAATTGTCGGTGATGACTTTTTTTGTACAAATCCTACACGCCTAAAAGATGGTATAGCAAAAAATGCTTGTAATGCAATTTTAATCAAGCTAAATCAAATTGGCTCTTTGACAGAAACGTTGGACTGTATTCGCATTGCTCATGCTGCTGGATACAAGACAATTATATCACATAGAAGTGGGGAGAGTGAAGATACAACGATAGCAGATTTAGCCGTTGCAGTAAAAGCCGGTCAAATAAAAACAGGTTCGTTGAGTAGGACAGATAGAGTGGCAAAGTACAATAGATTGATGATGATAGAGAGAATGTTATAATATATACAGAATGTTGCGATGTTATCAAAATATATTTTAAAGGAACTCAATCGTGTATAGAAGTGTATATTGAGAAGAGTCTTTGAGTTTATCGGCTATATTTTTAACTGCATGGTTGGTATATTTACTTCAATGTTTGGTGACAGAAATAGAGAAAGGAAAGATGTTCTTGTTGGCATTATTGGTTGGATAGTGTTTTAGTAGTAATATTTTTGACTTTCTATCTATATTATTCATCGCATTAGGCAAAAATGGTAAAAATAATAAATACACATTTTATAAAAGTCATCACATATAATTTGATGACTTTTATCTTGACAAATTCTAGACAGATAAAGTATAGTCATATTAGGAAATAGATTACAAGAGTAGGGTATTGTATATATGAGTAATGAAATATTAGAACTTAAAGGAATTCTCTCTACTAACGATGGCATTACTATTAAAAAGAGAAGTAAGAGTGTTATTATTACGATAGATAATATAAAATCATTAGTTTATACAAAAGCCACTGAGATTGATAGTTTTAGTAGTAGGGTTATAGATGGTGTTTTATCGGGTGGTTTGCCGTCTGAGAGTAATCCATTTGCTGGTAAATTGTGCATAGATTTAAAAAAAAGAAAAGGCTTGCGTAAATTTTATATTATAAAACTTAAATTTGAGTACGTTTCTAAATTGCCTAGTGGCTTGATAGCATTGCTAAAAGTTCGTTAGCAGTATATATAGTAATCATCGGTATTTACTCCAAACGCGCTAGCAACTATCGTGATACTACTACGACACAGATGTCAGATGTACTTACTATTTAAAGACTTGCTGTATCTGGCGCTATGCAGATGGTATTTTGGGTGGAATATTAAGTATATGGCATGATATCACATATTTTTATTCAAACTACATAACATACAGATAAAAATCTAAGTAGAGTACTTTGTAATTAGGGAAGTGTAGCACCAATTTCCTTTTAAAAAAAGTCAGTCACAATGTTGTGACTGACCAAACAAAAAGGGAGGGTTTTGCATAAACCAAGGGGTAGGTTTATGCTATATATATAATGGGTGGGGGAACCCAATTATACCGAAATTTATTAAGCGTATACGCTATACATGAGCAACATCAGGCTCAATTACATTGGAATCTGATTGTTCTTTGCTTTGATTCTTATATTTTGGCTTTGAATTTGAAAACCACAAAAATCCAGATTTACGAATAGTCCCAATGTTTATGCTACTTTGTCCTTTAAAGAAAGCTTTTGAATTGAAATCAGTACTAAAATTAAATTCTTTATCCATTTCTCCGTGGAGTACAGCATGTACAAGAGCATAAAACAGTGTCTCTTCATCATATTCACTTATTTTCAACAGATCCTTTCTATCAGACTTGATGTCTTGCAAAAATTTTCTGCAATTTTTGATGTTTAAGTGAGGACTTTGACTTTGCTGTGGTTTTGCAAGTTGTACAATATGTTCTCTTGTCGTTGCTGCACTGCGTGGTCTGTCCCAAAATGGAGCAATTTCACTTTCAAAGTTCTTCAACAGACTTTTGGCTGTAATGTCTAAAAAAGTATTGTCTGCAATCAAACTACCACTTTTTTTGTCCCAATACATTCCTATGGCTGCCTCAGTGGGATAATCACCTTCGCCAGCTTCCATCGTGCTGTGGTCTCCACCACGCCTGCGCATTGCATACCTTTTATCTACTACGCCCTTTTTTGCATAGTCAAATATACTAGCATAGATTCCAAAAGCCAAGAACTCTTTGGTATTGGAAATAAAAAAGAAATTTTTATCACCATTCTTGGTATTATGGTGTTGTATGATATATCCGTACACACCATTTTTAAACTTTGTCCAGTTTGCATCGACTGGCGGCCCTTGCAAATGTGAGAAGTCTTTATTAAAAGTTGGAGCAAAAAGTAAATTATATAACATGAGGCATGCCTTCAAATTCTAGAATGTTTCGTAATACATATGCAAAAGTTTTACCACAAGACCAGTCATCGGCGTCACCTCTTACATCAGTTGAGTTTACAAAAGCAAAAGGGACTTCACTATTTCTAGCTGAAATAATTTCTGCGACTTTTGATTTTATAGAATCGTGAACTCTGTCGTGCATGCTAAATACTATGTGAGTGCTTACACCTTTGGATTTTTTTAAATGTGCTATTGCATCCACAAGAGTGTTTAATTGATTTGTCATTTGAACCAATTTTTCATCATCTCTCAAAGTTCCTAAAAAGTCAGCACAGCTAAACAAAAGTATAACGCCGCTAGGGTGAGTTTCTGATTCACCTGACGCATAGCTTTCAAATAGTGAATTGAAAATGTCCAAATTTTGGGTTATGTCTGCACTAGCAGATTCTGATAGAAATGCTTCCTCTGTCAAACCACCTGGAGTGTCAGTTACAACAAATATAGGCCATTCTGGGTTAGTAGCCCACCCACCTATCAAACCTTTTTTGTGTTGTACGCAAATAGCGGTCTTGTTTACCAACCTAGTATTGCCAACAGATTGTCCAGATTTAATCTTCTTTACATTCTGTTTTTGCTGTACGCGGTCATTTGCATCCATAATATGCAATCTCTTACCACTTAACGCTTTGTTAATTTGAGCTATTGCAGTCGTCCAGTATGTCGTTTTGCCTGCGTCAAATTTACCAAGTAATAATACTTCTTTTTCTTCCATTTTGTTTAATCTCCTTTAATATATACTTTTATATAAGTAAACACAGTTAAGTCAAAGCACTAAATTACTTGACTACAATAAAAGTGTATATTTATTATATAACATTTTACAAAGCTTGTCAAGTGTTTTTTGTAGTTTATTTATATACTATTTACAAATTATTCATAAATAACCTAAAAAACAACTAGGTTATTGCTTTGGTTATTGCATCGTCTTAAAAATTCTGCCAATATATATATACTGTCTATTATAAGTGTTTTTTATGCAACGCTGACATCAATTGCCTAAAATTTGGTAATACAGCTTAAAGTATTTGACAATAATCAAAAAAAATGTTACAATAGAATTGAAGCTTTTTGGAGTTTGTGAACATGGAATTATAACAATGCCTTTTATTGGATTATTCTTATTTTGTCACAGTTAAATTCACATTTTTATAGAACTAACAAACTGACAAAAAGTTGAGTTTGTTTTTTTATGGTTTTAATATAACAGAGCTTAATCAATTTAGTTTAACTTCAATCAACTAATTCATTAGCTTTGGGGAGGTAAATGTGTATAAGTACAATGCAACTTTAAAGTTATCAGATGGTAGCACTTTTAAAGGATTTGGTGCAGGATTTATGCAAAACACTGGTGAAAAAGAAATCGTCTTTCATACCAACAATGTTGGAATTGTTCAAGTTGTTACAGATCCATGTAATGCGGGACAAATTATCGTGCAGACTTTTCCGATGATTGGTGACATAATCAATGCTCACAGCGAAGTTGAAAGTGATGATTATGTTGCTAGTGGGTATATACTAAAAACTCTCAATCACTTTACAAAAAATCAATGCAAAGTTGAATTTGATGAATTTTTAAAAAGTAAAGGTATTCCTTGCATTACTGGCATAGATACAAGGGCACTGACGAATAAGATTAGAGAGTCAACGGTCAAGATAACTGGCAAAATTATTTTTGATAATCCTACAACATTTGCTTTGGCAAGAAATCTGATGGGTAAACTTAGTCAGTTTACTATTGGTGAAGGACCCATCAATGTAGCTCTTGTCAATCTTGGTATGAAGAATAGTACTAAAAATATTTTGTTAAAGTACGCTACCTTAAATGTTTTTAATGCTGACGTTGACTACAATAAAATAATGGCAGTTAAGCCACAAGCTATCGTGATCAGTGAAGGTCCTGGAACGCCATCAAGCCAAAAACTTGCAATTAATTTGGTAAAAGCAAATTTGGCGACAAAAGTCCCTGTGCCAATGTTGGGGTTGGGACTTGGTGCAAATATTCTGGCTTTGGGTCATGGATTTAAAGTTGTCAGACTGCCCGTTGGGCACCATGGAAATCAAGCAATAAGAAAAATTTCTACTGGTAAAATATATCAAGTAGCAAGCAATAGCAATATGACTGTTTCCCAAAAAAGTATAACTCACGCTGCTAAAATCAGTTATCAAAATATTTGTGACAATTCTATTGTAGGACTAAATTACAAGAAATCAAAGAGTATGGGTTTTGATTTCTTTGCCCAAAATCAAGCTGACAGTGACTGTTTAAGTTTTATATGGGATGAATTTTTTGGAGGAATAAATTAATGCCACTAAATAGACATATAAAGAGAGTTTTAATTTTTGTTGAAGACGAATTTGACTGTTATTTAAAACAGGCGTGTACAGTGTTTAGAGATTGTGGAATTAAAGTTGTATTGGTAAGTCCAAACCCAAGTTTAACAGCAACAGTGAAGACAATGGCAGAAAAGATTTATTTTGAACCTGTCACTTTGGAAAATATTCAACGCATTATTATAAAAGAACAGCCTGACAGTATATTAAATTTGTTTTGGGGAGAAAGGTTGATGTCTATCTGTATGCAGATGTCAGACAGTGGCTTTTTAAAAGACAATAATATAAAGTTGTTGGGTACTGAACAGTCAAAAAATGAAAAGATAAACGCGCTGTCAAATTTGACAGAGGATTTTAAAGAAGTTGAATTTTTATTGTTGCGTGATAAGTTAGGCAATGCTTTGATGGTATCCAGCTCGGAAAAAGTCGTACCCTCACTACAAAAAAGCAATTCAATCGTAGTGTATCCGTCAATCAGTTTGTCTAAGCAAGTGAGTGATGCTTTAAAACAAAAGTCACTAGATTTGATGCACGACATGGAAATTGTAGGTGTTTGTAGTGTTGAGTTTGCAATAAATAAAAATAACTTTGAATTTGAGATAAAAAAAATAAGACCCAATTTGACGATGTCAAATATATATGCCGGTAAAGTTTTTGGGTACCCTATAATAGAAGTGTCCATAAAATTGTCATTGGGATTTCATCTTGAAGAGATAAAAAATAAAATTACAGGCAATTGTGCGTGTATACAGCCTAATGTTGATTATTTGGCGCTAAAACTTTTCTCAGAAGAGAACGGAAATATTGTGACGATTGCTCATAGCTTTGAAGCTACTTTAATGAAAGCATTGAGAGGGGTCAACAGCGATTTGCATACTCTAAATTTGCCAAAATTACAAAATTTAAGTGATGATGAACTTTTAAATTTATTAGAAGAACAAAGTGACCAAAGTATTTATTTGTGTTTTGAAGCTTTAAATAGAAATGTTGATGTTGAGATTTTAGCACACAAAACAAAAATTGATAAAGTATTTTTGTGTTGCATGCGCAACATTGTTGACATGCAATCAGAATTGACTAAAATAGAAGGGGACAAAACTGAAATTTATCAGCGAGCTAAAAAGATGGGGTTCTCTGATGACATCATTGATAAATTTGCTGGTGTCAATTTTAGTCATGCTATAAAAAAACTAAATTCAAATTTTGGTTATACTTATCACGAAATTGACTCCTGTGCTGGTGAATATAAATCAAATTCATTGTGTTTTTATAGTGAATGGAGCGATGCTTGTAGTAGTGCAATTGCACAAGATAAGTCACAATCAAAAGACAAGATAGTTTTATTGGCACCCAATCAAGTAGTCAACGGGAAACATGACTATTGTTCAAATTATTGCTTTGAACAAGCTGTCAGAATACTAAAAGATTTAGGTTATCAGATTTGCTCTGTCGGAAATAATTTGTTGTCACTATTTACTGAAAGTGATGCTCCACATAAAATGTACACAGAGTCACTGTGCATAGAAGATATAATGGGTGTAATAAACAAAGAAAAACCAACTGGTGTAATGATACCATTTGGGGGAGAACACGCAAATACAATAGCCCAAAAATTGTCCAGAAATGGTGTAAAGGTTTTGGGTACTAGTACAGACAGTGTTGATTTAGTTTGGGACTCTGTTCGTTTTTTTCAAAGTTTGCATTCTTTGGGTATAGATTATACTGATTTAAATGAAAATTACAATGTTGTAAAAGATAAATTTATCAGTGTAGACGCCATTACAGACGGCAATGAAGTTTTAATACTGGGATTTTTGCAACACAGCAGCTTTTCGGAATATGGTAATAGTCAAAAAATTATGATTTATCCATCGAGCAGTATAAATGATGAAGTTGCTCAACAAATTTTATCTATTTCAAAAAAAATTGTCAAACATTTAAAGTGTAAAGGATTGTTTCAGCTTTGTGTCTTAATAAAGGGGCAGGAAGTATTTGTTCAAAATTTAATACTAGGAGCTAGCAACAATATTCCATTTTTGTCAAAAGCATTGGAATTGCCAGTGTTTGAATTGGCAATAAAAGCTATGACAGGGAAAAAATGGACAGATGTAAATTTTGGTGTAGAGTATTTGCCTTATATTGCTGACAAAGTGGCTTATTTACAAGAGAGTCAAGCATTTGGAATAGGCAAAACTGTCCGTGAGGCTGTACTAAAAGCGATGTTAGCAACGGACTGTGATGACGTTTTGCAGAATCACTTTGACACGAATAATACTAAACTCATAACATTAAATGACATGCGTAAATCAAAACAAGAGTTAAGGTTTGTAAAAATGCATGGGGTTGGTAATGATTATGTGTTTGTGGATTGTCGCAGAAAAGAATTGGATTCGGTGCAAAATTTGGCGGTTGAGTTGTCCAATAGGCACTTTGGCATTGGAAGTGATGGGCTAGTTTTGATATTAAAGTCAAATTCAGCAGATGCAAAAATGTGTATGTACAACGCAGATGGTTCAGAAGGCTCTATGTGTGGCAATGCTATCCGATGTATTGCAAAGTACTTGTTTGATAGTGGCAGTGTTAAAAAAACTACAATGAGTATTGAAACGGCTTCCATGATTTGTCAAGTTAAGTTAATACTGTCAAGAGGAAAAGCCATTGGTGCAAAAGTGACATTGGAAAGTCCAAAAGTTGTGGAAAAAAGAAAAATAATCATTGAAGATATTGAGAAAGATGTCGTGTTTGTCAATG
The DNA here is from genome assembly GCA_031286385.1 of Clostridiales bacterium. Lineage (GTDB taxonomy): Bacteria > Bacillota > Clostridia > Christensenellales > Pumilibacteraceae > WRGC01. Next base: position 16,383 of record JAITUJ010000006.1, read on the forward strand.
TAGGCAATGACCATTGTGTTCATTTTGTTCCTAATTTGAGTGTAATTGAGTTTGGAAAAAGAGCGCCACTTTATCAAAACCATCCGGATTTTATGGATAAACCCAATGTAGAATTTGTGCAGATAATCAGTAAATCTGAGATTAGTATTAGAGTTTTTGAAAGAGGCAGTGGGGAAACACTAGCTTGTGGGTCTGGTGCCTGTGCGGCTGTTGTAGCAGCAGTAAGCCAGGGGATGTGTCAAATGGATTCAGAAATAACGGTCAATCTGTTGGGTGGAGTATTAACGGTTAACTACAATGAGCAAAATATTCTACTCACTGGTGAGTGTTGCACTGTATTTAGTGGAATAATGGAAATTTAATGTTTGGTTTAATAGCTTATATAAAATAATAGATAAATTTAGTAAAAGAGGGTGTACAAATGAGCAAACATATTTTTATTACCGGTGGTGTAGCTTCGGGTATTGGCAAAGGGATAACCTCTGCTTCATTGGGTAGATTATTGAAATCACGCAATTTAAAAGTAGTTGCACAAAAGTTGGATCCATATCTAAATGCCGATCCAGGTTTGCTTAACCCTTTGGAGCATGGAGAGGTGTTCGTATTAGATGATGGTACAGAGGCTGATTTGGACTTGGGGCACTATGAAAGGTTTATAGATGAAAACTTGACCAGTTTTAGTACAACTACAAGTGGTAAAGTTTACTGTGATATGTTGATAGCAGAAAAGACTGGAAAGTTTAATGGAATCACAATACAAGTTATACCACATGTAACAGATGAAACTAAGAAAATAGTTTATGACTGCGCTAAAAAAAGTAAAGCCGATGTTGTTATTACAGAGATAGGTGGTACAGTAGGTGATCTGGAAAGCCAAGCTTTTATAGAAGCAGCAAGGCAGATAAGTATTGAAAAACCAAATGATTGCCTATTTATACATGTTTCTCTTGTGCCATTTTTAAAGTTAAGTAGCGAGTATAAGACAAAACCCACACAGCACAGTGTTAAGATGTTACAGTCTATGGGAATTAGACCAGATATAATAGTGACTAGAAGTGATGAAAAAATGGATCAAGTTTCATTGGATAAAATCTCAAAGTTCTGTTATGTTCAAAAAGACTGTGTAGTGCAAAACTACAATGTAAATCACCTGTATGAAATACCATTAATACTGCATAATGGAGGACTAGATTCCGTTGTAGTTAGACAATTAAAGTTGAAATGTTCAGCACCAAACTTGACTGAATGGCAAAGGGTCGTGGACAGTATTAAGACACTTGATGGAGCCGTTAATGTTGCATTAGTTGGTAAATATGTAGCCCTGCAAGATTCTTACTTGTCCGAAGTCGAAGCACTGTCCCATGCAGGGTTTGCTTGTGGTAAAAAAATACGCATTAAATGGGTGGATAGCAACACTCTAAATGAGGAAAATGCCAGTGTGCTATTGGGTGATTGTGCAGGTGTTTTGGTTCCTGGTGCATTTGGAAGTAGAGGTATAGACGGTTTGATTGTGGCTTGTAAGTATGCAAGAGAGCATAATATACCATATTTAGGATTGAGCATGGGTATGCAAGTAGCCTGTATAGAGTTTGCTAAAAATGTTTGTGGTCTAAAAAATGCTACGAGTACTGAGTTTGAAAAAGACACAAAAGTACCCGTTGTGCACTTGATGAGTAATTTAAATGTGCGTACCAAAGATGGTTCAATGCGTATTGGAGCGTATGACTGCACATTGTTAAAAGACAGTAAAATTTCTAAACTCTATCAAAGTCTAGATATTAGTGAAAGGCATCGCAATCGCTATGAGATAAATTTTGACTTTATAAAAACTCTAACAGACAGTGGATTGACGATTAGTGGCAGAAGTGTAATAGGCAGTTTTGTAGAAAGCATAGAAAATCCAGCTTGTGATTTTTTTATTGCAGTACAGTACCATCCACAGTTCAAATCTCGTCCGAATAGAGCGCATCCGTTATTTAAAGGTTTTGTAGAAGCTATGATGGGGAAACCATTCAACAACTAACCCATTAGAGTTAAATGTAAAATATGTTTTCTTGGTTTTAGCATGAGCCACAATATATATAAATTTATTTGTTGCATTACAGTTTATAAATTTGACCATTTTAAAAAATTGTAGTATAATAGTGTAAGTTTTATAGGAGATATTATGTCACAAAATGTTCAAAATACAAGCTTGGTAAGAGGGGAGCGAACACTACAAAAATTGTCAATGCAACAAATTGTTCAAGCTTTTGACAGTGTAATACAGAAAGCAAAAAATCAATCGGTTGCTTTACCAAAAAATAATAGTGCAAAATCAAAGTTGTACTTTGCTGCTCCTTGGTTTAACGAGTTAGAAGAGCTTATATACAAAAAATGTCAGTGTATATTTGACGCTGTGAGCTTAAAGTCAAAGTATGAAGTGTTTTGGCCAAAGGATAATGTGTACGATACTCCAAATGAAGCTTTTTTAGCAGATGTCAGAGAAATAAAAAGTGCTGAAATTATTTTGGCACTAGTGACCACACTAGATGTCGGTACCGCTTGGGAAATAGGTTATGCGTATGCTCTGAACAAAAAAATTGTATTGTTAGGCTTTGATGAAAGTTGTTTGATGTCACACATCAACATTATGTTGGGGTTTTCTGCTGATTTCATTACAATTGAAAGTTTGCAAAAGTTATTAGTGGGTACAATAGAACAAAAAGATTTCATCAAAATAGACAACACTTGGCAAGGTAAGCAATAGTCATGAAGCTAGATAAAAATGACAAAGTAAATAGAGCGGAAAAAATTTTGGGACACAAGCTGTCAGTAGCTTTCAACAATGCTCAGTCAGACAGAGAAAAGCTAGCTGCAATATATGTGTTTGGTGTCAAATGGGCTAAAGAATTTGAACAACATAGTGTAGATACCCAACTTCTTTTACAGTACTCAAAAATTGGAGCTCATCATTACAGTGATTTACAAATGGGCATACTGTTGTCAAAATACTTGGTAGATAAGGATAAAATAAAAAAGCTTCTAAGCTTTTTTTAAAAACATCGTAGCATGTAAAAGTTTGCTTTTTAAATTACTACTCTATAAAATGGACAAGAACAGTAACAATTCTCTTTGTGAATACAAAAAATCATAAAAAAGAACAAAAAAGGAACAATAAATATTTGTAAAATAGTCATAAAATAGTTGACATAGTTTTTGTTTTGTAGTAGAATAAATAAGCTTGCCAAAAGAGGGTTTATTTGTTTTAAACTATTTGGCACACACGATACAGTTGTTGGAGTAAAAAATATGGCAGGTCAAAAAATTAGAATAAAGTTGAAAGCGTATGATCATGACTTAATTGACAGTAGTGCGGCAAGAATTGTAGAGACTGCAAAGCGCACGGGAACAAAAGTGAGTGGTCCAATACCTTTACCTACTGATCGTGAAATTGTCACAATATTGCGTGCAGTGCACAAGTATAAAGATGCGAGAGAATCTTTTGAGATGCGTACACATAAGAGGGTGATAGATATTTACGCTCCTTCGGCTAAAACTGTAGACAGTTTGATGAAGTTGGATTTGCCTGCCGGTGTTGACATACAAATTAAATTGTAAAAGTAAAATAAATTTTACTTTTATTTGTGATTTTATCTTTAAATGTGCTTTTTTAAGTGCATGACAAATTAACTACTATGAAAGCAATCATTGGAAAAAAACTGGGTATGACCCAAATATTTGACGAAAAAGGGAAAGTTATTCCTGTCACTGCTGTATTGGCGGGGCCTATGACTGTAGTGCAAAAAAAGACTGCAGAGCGTGACGGTTATGAGTCTGTTCAGTGTGCTTTTGATGATGCTAAGGCTGTTTCAAAACCATTGCAAGGTCATTTTAAAAAAGCGGGAGTCACACCAAAGAGAGTGTTGATGGAGTTTGATTTGGACAACTATGCTGACATAAATGTAGGGCATCAAGTAAAATGTGATGTGTTTAGTGTTGGAGATGTGGTAGATGTAAGCGGGAATACAAAGGGCAGGGGGTTTACTGGTTCCATCAAGCGTTGGAATCATCACAGACTAAAAATGACTCACGGTACAGGTCCGACGCATAGAAGTTTGGGTAGTACAGGAAGTAACAGTGACCCTTCTAAAGTTATCAAAGGGTTAAGAATGGCCGGTCAGTATGGTAATGAAAAGGTTACTATTCAAAACTTGCAAGTTGTAAAAGTTGATGTGGAGCGCAATGTCTTGTTGATAAGGGGAGCCGTCCCTGGTCCAAAGGGAGCTTATGTTACAGTGGCAAGTGCAGTCAAGGTCTAAATAAAAATGTTTGCATTTGTATCTTGGGAAAAATACAAGTTTGGGAAAGCAATATAAATGAAAGTAAAAATTTACAAGCAAAGCGGGCAAGAGTCTGGCGAATGTACACTAGACCAGAGTGTTTGGGGAAATGAGTACAATCAATTTCTGATACATCAAGTGGTAGTAGCGCAAATGGCAAATTCTAGGCAAGGTACAAAATCATCTTTAACAAGAGATGAAGTCAGGGGTGGTGGTAAAAAACCATGGAGACAAAAAGGTACTGGTAGAGCACGGCAAGGTAGTATACGCTCTCCGCAGTGGACTGGTGGTGGTGTAGTCTTTGCCCCAAAACCTAGGGATTTTGGTAAAAAAGTCAATAAGCAAGCTAAAACGGTAGCATTGAAAAGTGCTTTGTCGCAGTTGGTTGCAGAAAACCGTCTGATAGTTTTGGATAATCTCGTGTTCAAACAAAATAAGACGAGAGAAATGGTAAAAGTGCTAAACGCATTTAAGACCAAGTCTGCGTTGGTATTGTTGACAGAGGGGCAAGCTTTGGTTGCTCGTGCTTGTGGCAACATTCAAAAGGTCACTCCGTTGCCCGTCAATCAAATAAATTTGTACGATATACTCTCTCATGACAAGTGTATGCTCACTGCGGATGCTGTCAAGTTGATAGAAAAAGTATATGGGGAGGGGCAGGTTAAATGACAGCGCATGATGTAATCAAAAGACCAATTTTGAGTGAAAAATCTTTAGTTGGTGTGGAAAATAAAAAGTATGTATTTGAAGTTGACTTGCATTCTACAAAGTTACAGATAAGAGCAGCTGTAGAGGAATTGTTTGATGGTGCAAAAGTTGAAAGCGTTCACACAGTGAGAGTGAGTGGTAAGTATAAGCGACAGGGAAAAAATAGTGGTTACACTAGTGATTATAAAAAGGCAATTGTTCAATTGACAAAAAAGAGCAAAAGTATCACTTTCTTTGACAGTTTAAATTGATATCAAAATTTAAAATAAATTGATTTTGCATGGGGCTTTGGTTCCCTATGCTATGTAAAGAAAACTTATGGCGGTAAAAAGATTTAAACCCAAAACTCCTGGTACAAGACATATGACGGTATCGTCATATGAGGAGATAACAACAAGTGTCCCAGAATATAGCTTGACTGAGAGTATCAGCAGAGGCGGTGGACGCAACAATACTGGTAGAATAACTGTTCGTCACATTGGTGGTGGTAATAGAAGGTTGTACCGTATTGTTGATTTTAAACGCAACAAGTTTGATATACCAGCAAAAGTTGCTACGATAGAGTATGACCCAAATAGAAGTGCTTATATAGCTTTGTTGAATTATGTTGATGGTGAGAAGCGTTATATTTTGGCTCCGTTAGGTCTAAAAGTTGGTGATACGGTGCTTTCAGGTGCTTCTGCAGATATTAAAGTTGGCAACTGCTTGGCTTTGAGTGCTATCCCGGTAGGTACTTTTGTACACAATATTGAGATGCAACCAGGTCGTGGAGGGCAGATAGCAAAGGCTGCTGGCATGGCAGCACAGTTGATGGCAAAAGAAGGGAACTATGCGACACTAAGGCTACCTAGTGGTGAAATGCGTATGATATTTGCTCAATGCAGGGCAACCATTGGTCAGGTAGGTAATTTGGACCATGAGTTGGTATCCATAGGTAAGGCTGGTAGAAAACGGCATATGGGTGTAAAACCTACTGTGAGAGGTTCGGTAATGAATCCATGTGATCACCCTCACGGAGGTGGTGAGGGTAAGTCGCCTGTAGGTAGACCAGGGCCAGTAAGTCCGTGGGGTAAACCTACGCTTGGATACAAGACACGCAAAAAACGCAATACGACAGATAAGTTTATTGTAACTAGAAGAAAATAGTGAAAAATTATTTTTATTAAAATGGGTACTTTAATTGTTGGAAATTAGTTCAGCTTTTTAAAGCAGTGTGAATCAGGATTTTCAGTTTTATTATTTATGACTATTAAAGATATGGTATAAGGAAGCGTATGAGTAGAAGTCTTAAAAAGGGACCTTTTGTGCAAGAGCGTTTATTTAAAAGAGTAACGAGCATGGCACAAGGTGACAAAAAAATTATAAAGACATGGTCAAGGTCATCTACAATATTCCCAGAGTTTGTAGGATTTACTATTGCCGTGCATGATGGCAAAAAACATGTTCCTGTGTACTGCACAGAGGATATGGTTGGTCACAAGTTAGGTGAATTTGCACCAACGCGTACTTTTAGGGGTCATAGCGGTGATAAAAAGACAGGAGCAAAATAACAATGGCAACGCGATTTAAACAAAAAGCTTTACAGCTGTCAAACAACCGTGATAAGCGTCCGACAGCACATGCTAGATATGTTAGAATATCCCCATACAAAGTCAGAACTGTGTTGGGTGTAGTTAGGGGTAAGCCAGTTAATCAGGCTTTGGCACTGTTGACAAATATGCCACGGGGTGCAAGTGAAGTTGTATTTAAGGTTATCAGTAGTGCAGTAGCAAATGCTGAAAATAATTTGAATCTTGTTAGAGATGATCTATTTGTCGCAGAAATTTTTGCTTCACAAGGGTCGCACCTAAAACGAATGGTACCTAAAGCCAAAGGTAGTTCGGGTAGTATATTAAAGCGAACTAGTCACATTACTGTAAAACTTGATGAAATAAATGATACACAGTTAAAGGTAACAAAAGTTGACGAGAATGCTGGTGCAACAAAGCCAAGAACATCTGTTAAAAAGGGAACTCCAAAAACTGTAAAGAAGCAACCTACAAAAAAGGTTGGTAAAACGGTTGGAGCTAAAAAGTCTACTAAGACTGTAAAAGCTGACACCAGCATAAATGGAACAAAAAAAGAAGTAGTTAAACCAAAAGCAAAGAAAAACGACGCAAGCGCTATATCTAAGGAGACTGACAATGGGTCAAAAGGTTAATCCACACGGACTGCGTGTAGGCGTGATAAAAGGCTGGGACGCTGTATGGTACGCTCAAAAAAAAGATTTCAGCAAGATTTTGATAGAGGACTATAAAATTAGAGAGTTTATCAAAAAAAAGTATTATGCATTTGGTATTAGTAGAGTAACTATAGAGCGGGCACAAGGTAAATGTATTATAAATATTTTCACATCAAAGCCAGGTATGATTATTGGTCAAAAAGGTGCTGGAATTGAACTACTGAAAAAAGAATTGTTAAAATTTATTAGCAAAGATGTCACCATAAATGTCAATATCTTAGAAATAAAGCAGCCTGACAAAGATGCTACCTTAGTTGCAGAAAGCGTAGCTATGCAGTTGGAAAAGCGTTCATCTTTTAGGCGAACCATGAAGCAAGCTATGTCAAGAGTGATGCGTAGTGGTGCAAAAGGTGTAAAAATTATGGTGTCAGGTAGATTGGATGGGGCGGAAATAGCCAGAAGTGAGCATTACCATGAGGGGAGCATACCTTTGCAGACGCTTAGAGCAGACATAGATTATGGTGTGGCAAATGCTCATACAACATTTGGAGTAATCGGTGTTAAAGTTTGGATATACAAAGGAGAGATTTTAGGTAAAAATACGGGCACTAACACTAATTTTAAAGAACAGTCGCATTCAAAATTTGACAGAAATAGAAGTGACAATGAAAGAACAAATGTTAGAGATAAAGTTCCATCAGATGTAAAACGCAGTGGTTTGCAAACTAAACAGAGAGAAAATCAAGATAATAAACAAAATATTAAAGTTCAGGTGAAACCTCAAACAAGCGATAAGGATACGGCAGACGTAGTTGCAAGCAAAGAGCAAGCAGTTCAGAAAAAGGACACCGTGAAAACTACCAGTAAGGATAGCGGTAAGGGTGTGGCAGACGTAGTTGCAAGCAAAGAGCAAGCAGTTCAGAAAAAGGACACCGTGAAAACTGCCAGTAAGGATGGCGATAAGGGTGCGATAGATGTAGCTGCAAGCAAAGAGCAAGCAGTTCAGAAAAAGGACACCGTGAAAACTGTCAGTAAGGATAGCGATAAGGGTGTGGCAGACGTAGTTACAAGCAAAGAGCAAGCAGTTCAGAAAAAGGAAGCCGTAAAAACTGCTAGTAAAGTGCAAGTGAAAGAAAAAAAAGAGCCTGTAAAAAAGGAAATGGTTAAAAAAGATAAAGAAACAAAACCAAAGTAAGTAAATATTCAAAATACAAAATAGAAGGAACAAAACAATGCCATTGATACCAAACAAAGTTAAGAGACGTCGTGTTCATAGAGGGCGTATGAAAGGCAAGGCCAATAGAGGTAACCAGATTGCATATGGTGAGTTTGGACTTGTTGCTTTGTCACCAGCGTGGATAACAAGTAATCAGATTGAGGCTGCCCGTATTGCAATGACGAGATACATCAAAAGAGGTGGAAAAGTTTGGATAGATATTTTTCCACATAAGCCTATTACAAAAAAGCCAGCTGAAACTCGCATGGGTAGTGGTAAAGGTAGTGTAGAATATTGGGTAGCTGTTGTAAAACCTGGCAGGGTAATGTTTGAGATGGCAGGAGTAAGTGAAGAGATTGCGAGAGAAGCTATGCGTTTGGCTAGTCATAAGTTGCCTTGCAAATGTAAATTTGTTCTAAAAGGTAACGAAGATGTAAAAGCAGGTGCAGAAAGTATTGTTCAATCAAGGGAGGTAGCAAATGAAGCCTAAGGATATAAGAGAGATGACAGACGCAGAAATAAGGGCAAAGTTGAAAGACCTTAAAGGTGAGTTATTTAATCTTCGGTTTAGTTTGTCAACGGGTCAGTTGACCAATCCAATGCAACTAGTTAACTGCAAAAAAGATATAGCAAGAGTAAAGACCATTATCAAAGAAAGAGAGGTATCAAAAGCACAGTAAATGTAAATTATTGAACATGCAATATTTAATTTGTGATGTTGACAATATTTTATCAATTGTGTTTAGGTGTTTTTATGGAAAATAAACAACAAGCAAGCGCAGCAACATCAGTCATTCGCAACAAACGTAAAGTTAGGCAAGGAATTGTGGTGTCTGATAAAATGGATAAAACCATAGTTGTGTTGGTGCAAGGTAAGGTTAAGCACCCTCTGTACAAAAAGACTATAAATAGGTCTAAAAAGTTTAAGACACATGATGAGCAAAATGAGTGTGGAGTGGGCGATACAGTAGAAATTATAGAGACTCGCAAGCTTAGCAAAGATAAGTGCTGGCGTCTAAATAAAATTGTAGAAAAAGCAAAATAGATTATCATTTTTTACTAGGACATTGCACAATAAGTTTTAAATAAGCTTAATAAAATAGACAAGTTTTTGTACATTGCTTATAAAAGCAATGTGCATATGGAGAAGTTATGATACAACCACAAAGTTATCTTAAAGCTGCTGACAACACCGGAGCAAAGGAAATTATGTGCATCAGAGTTTTGGGCGGTTCTTTTAGGCATAGTGGCAACATTGGTGATGTCATTATTGCGTCTGTTAAATCAGCAAGCACTGGTGGTTTAGTTAAAAAAGGTGATGTAGTGAGAGCGGTAATCGTTCGTACAAACAAAGGAATCATGCGGGAAGATGGTTCTCATATCAAGTTTGATGACAATGCTGCTGTAATCATTGATACCAACAAACAACCACGAGGGACGCGTATTTTTGGGCCAATTGCAAGAGAGCTTAGAGAGAAAGACTATATGAAAATAATTTCCTTAGCTCCTGAAGTAATATAAATTTTGAAATGTTTGTGCTTTTGAAACGGTAAAAAGTGCACGAGGATGAAAATATGAATACATTACATGTTAAACGCGGTGACACAGTTGTAGTCTTGTCAGGAAAGGAAAAAGGTAAGACAGGGAGAATTTTAGCTTGCAATCCTTCTGATTTTAGGGTGCAAGTGGAAGAGGTAAACCTTATAACCCGTCATAAAAAAGCTAAAAATGCACAAAACACTGGTGGTAGATTGCAAGATGCAGGTTTTATTCACAGTAGCAATGTTCAAATTGTCTGTCCTTCTTGTAATAAACCTACGAGAGTAGCCAATAAAGTTGTGAGTGATGTAAAAGTCAGGAGTTGCAAGCATTGCAGTGCTAGTCTTGACGATAAAAAAGTTGAAAAGAAAGCTAAGAAAAAAGAAAAAGATACAGTAAAAAAACAAGATAAAAAGTCTGATAAATCTGTGAAAAAAAATGACAAAAATTAATTAGACCTTTAAGGTCAATGGAGTTGTGAAAATGGCAGACAAAAAGGATCAGGTGGATAAAAAACCTACCGATACTAAAAACGCAAAAACTGTGGTAAAAAAAGTAGCAGACAAATCTGCAGAAAAGAAGTTGGCTAAGCCCAAAAATGTCGAAAAAAAAGTAGACATAAAAAAGCAGGATAAAGAGTCTAGTCAATTGCCTAAACAAGCCAAGGTTGATAAAGTAAAAAAAGAAATCAACGCTGGCAGTGTTGAAAAGCAAGCAAAGGTTATTGCTAAAAAAAGTGTAAAAAAGTCGGAAAAAGTTGATGCGGAAAAGAAAACTCAAAAACTTGACAAAACAGTCGCAGTTAAAGAAAATGTTGCAAATGCAGTTAAGGCTACTAAGACCACAAAAGTTGCATTAGTAAAGAAGGAATCTGCAAAAAAAGTACTAGAAAAAGTAGTTTCTGTCAATGATATAAAACAGGTTAAGCCCAAAAAACAAGAAACTACGGAAAATATTAAAAGTACGAATGTTAAGGCAAAATCCAAGGTTCAACAAGAAACTGCAATGGTACAACCTAAAACGGCTACTGTGCAGAAAGTAGATTCAAAAATTGCTGTGAAAAAGTTTGATACAAAAGATGATGTAAAAGACAAAGACAATGCAAATCTGAAAAAACTGACTAAAAGTGAAAAAGATATTGTATCAAAAACTGGTGATATTGTTCTTGATAAGAAAGTTGAGACTGCAAAAAAAACAGATGTAGTGCTTGACAAAAAGATTGAAGTTAACACTGTTGAAAAGAAAAATGAAAAAGCAACAGAGGTTGATAAGAAAATTGCAGATAGTGCTCCGTTAAAGGTAGTTTTAAAGCCAAAGGAAAAGCGCGGTAGGTTGAAAAGAAGGTATGTTGGAGAGATTCTACCTGCTTTGCAAAAAGAATTGGGTTATAAAAATCCTTTTCAAGTGCCTCGCTTAAATAAAATTATACTAAACATGAGGCTTGGTGATATCAAAGACAACTCTAAATCCATTCAGGCGGCAATTGGCGAATTGTCATCTATTGCAGGTCAAAAGGCCGTAGCTACAAAAGCCAAAAAGTCTGTTGCAAATTTTAAGGTTCGTGAAAATCAAATCATAGGTGCAAAGGTGACTTTGAGGGGTGCAAATTGTTATGAGTTTTTTGACAAGTTAGTTTCCATTGTTTTGCCTCGTGTTAGAGATTTTAGAGGTGTATCTGACAAGTCTTTTGATGGAAGAGGTAACTATGCGATGGGAGTGAAAGAGCACTTGATTTTTCCTGAGATTAGTTATGAGCTTGTAGAAAAAGTGAGAGGTATGGATATTTCTATTGTGACTACAGCAAAAAATGACCATGATGCAAAGATTTTCTTGACAAAGATGGGTATGCCATTTGTAAAAAGATAGTTGTTTGTTGAGTTGTGAGTCAAATATTTGTGACAATTGTTTTAAGTTTTAAGAGGGTTTAAATATGGCTAAAAAGGCAATGATAAACAAGCAGCGTAAGCCTGCAAAATTTTCTACTCGTAATTATTCGCGTTGTAATGTTTGTGGACGACCACATTCTGTATTAAAAAAATATGGAATTTGTAGAATCTGTTTTAGAAACATGGCATATCGCGGTGAGATACCAGGGATTAGAAAGTCAAGTTGGTAGTTTGTAGCTTTGATTTTAAGTGAAAACTACCCTAGAAGACATTTTAAAAAATATTATGATACAAAAAATATGGCGTTTAGTCCAAAAGGAGTGCTAATAATTATGGTAGTAACTGATCCAATAGCAGATTTGCTAACAAGAATACGCAATGCGTTGACAGCAAAGCATGATGGATGCGTGGTTCCGCATTCTAAAATAAAATTATCTATCGTAGAAATACTCAAAGAAGAGGGCTATATAGCAGATTATCAAGTTGTTGAACAAGGTTCTTTTAAAAGTATTCATATCAAGTTTAAATATGGTAAGAAATACGAGAGAGTAATAACTAATTTGAAGAGAATAAGCAAACCTGGCTTGCGTGTTTATTGTGGTCATGAAGAGTTGCCAAAAGTACTTGATGGTTTGGGTGTTGCAATTATCTCTACATCAAAGGGAGTAATGTGTGATCGTACAGCGCGCAGTCGCAAAGTCGGTGGTGAAGTACTCTGTTATGTTTGGTAAATAAATGAATAAAATACTCAACTAAATAATTTTATTTTTGTGAGCATTTAATTGGTTTATATTTATATTTGCAATATACATGTGAGGTTTTATGTCAAGAGTAGGAAGACAAATTATTACTGTGCCTGATAAGGTACAGGTTGTGTATCAAAACAATTTGGTGACTGTAACGGGACCTTTGGGAGTTTTAAGTCAGGAGATAGCTTCAAGGCATATTGATGTCAAAGTTGAGGGTAATACTGTATCCGTAGTCAGAAGTAGAGAAGAAAAAGCTACAAAAGCTATGCACGGACTTTACAGAGTGTTAATCAACAATATGATTCAAGGCGTGGTAAAACCTTTTAGTAAGACTTTGATTGTAAATGGAGTAGGTTATAAAACTGCTGTAAATGGCAATAAATTGACGATGAATATCGGGTATAGTCACCCTGTTGAAATTGTAGCGCCAAAAGGTATAACCATAGTTTGTGTTACTCCAACGGAAATTAAAGTTGAAGGTATATCTAAACAGTTGGTGGGTGCTGTGTCAGCGAATATCAAAGCTGCAAAACCAGTAGAGCCGTATCACTTGTATGGCATAAGGTACAGCACAGAGCAACTGGTAAAAAAAGAGGGCAAAACAGCCGGCAAATAGTTTTTTTGCTTTTGTGAAACTGTGTATTTTTTTAATTTAAATTGCGGAGGTTGATACTGATTGTTAAATATTTGAGTAGATGATAGTTGATTTGTCAGTAGCAAAAGTTGGTTATGATAACATTAGTAGATAAAAATCAAAATAGAATAAAACGCAGATTGCGTATTAGAGAGAAGGTTTCTGGCACAAAAACAGCACCTCGTTTGAGTATTTTCAGAAGTAGTCAGCATATCTATGCTCAAATTATCGATGATATTGCTGGTAAAACGCTTGTGGCTAGTAGTACTGTGGCAAAAGGTATTAAACTGTCTGGTACAAAATCGGATGAAGCAGTTCTAGTAGGTAAGGATATTGCAAAAAGAGCATTGGATAAAGGTATCAAAAAGGTTGTCTTTGACAGAGGTGGATATATCTATACAGGGCGCGTGAAGTCGCTAGCAGAGGGTGCAAGACAAGCTGGTTTGCAATTTTAGTATTGTTGTTTAATTACGAATATAAGTTTTATTTAACTTTAACAATTTAATGCATTTGTGAAAGCAATGTGTGGGGTTATTATATTATGGCAAGAGAAAGAAGAGATGATTCTAAATTTGAGAAGCCTGATGACGGTATCAAAACAAAATTGGTAGCAGTCAACAGAATTACAAAGGTTGTAAAAGGTGGTCGGACCATGCGTTTTAGTGCCTTAGTGGTTGCAGGTGATGGTAAAGGTAGTGTGGGTATAGGGATGGCAAAGGCACAAGAAGTGCCTGATGCTATACGCAAAGCAGAGCAACAAGCAAGACGCAATATGACGGAAATTAGTATGGTTGGAGATACAATTCCCCATCGCATCTATGGTAAATTTAGCAAAGGATATGTTTTGTTGATGCCGGCTAAGGAAGGTACCGGAGTTATTGCTGGTGGCTCTGTGCGTGCTGTTGTTGAGTTGGCTGGGATTAAAAATATCACAACTAAGAGTTATGGCAGTAGAAATCCGATAAATGTTGTAAAAGCAGTTTTTGAAGGATTAAAGTCACTGAGAACGCCTGAAAAGATAGCCTCTTTGCGCGGCAAGGCTGTCCATGAAATATTGTCGTGATTTTTAAAAATCTATTCAGTTCATTCGCTTGTATGTTTTGTATTTTATATCAAATTTTATTCAATGCAAACTTAAAAATTTATTTTTGTGCGCTGTACTTTGCAGTGTAATTGGAAGTTTTATGAAAGAACAAGTTAAAAAAGATGGGACAAAAAAGCCTAAATCAGAAAAAAAGAGTAGTGCTAAAATTAAAATAACATTGACAAAAGGTGTCAATGGTTCTTTGGTCGCGCACAAACGCACAGTACAAGCTTTGGGTTTAAAGAAGATTGGTCAAACTGTGGAGCATGATGACAATAAGGCTATTAGGGGAATGATTTTTACTGTTCAGCATTTAATAAAAGTTGAATGAGTAAATATAAGTTTTTTGTTACTAAACTTAATATAGTTTAAATATTTGTAGGGGGAGATTATGAAAATAATATCACAAGGGTCAGTATGGCCAAAGAGAGAAACATGTTTGCACTGTCGTTCTGTATTGGAATATGGGAAAGATGATGTCAGACAAGATTTTGAGGGCAGTGAGCTTTACATTAAATGTCCTATTTGCGGAAGACATGAACAAGTTTTTCAGCATTGGGGTGTAAATGAGGCTCCATCTAGTGAATCATTGAGAGGACAAGTTTTGTCTAATGAATTCACGTACTTGTCAATAGAGTAGTCCTCGTTTGTATTTTTAGTTAGTATCTGTAAGTTTACTTTTTTGGAGTTTTTATTATGAGTATGAAGATTGGTCAAATATCGCCTGCACCAGGTAGTCACACAAAAGGCAAGCGTTTGGGTAGAGGAGTGGGTAGCGGTTTGGGTAAAACTAGTGGTAAGGGACACAAGGGACAGTGGGCACGCAGTGGAGGCGGTGTGCGTATTGGTTTTGAAGGTGGTCAAATGCCTTTATATCGACGCATTCCAAAATCTGGATTTGACAATATTCCATTTAAAAAGGTTTACTCAACTGTAAATGTGAGCTCGTTAGAAAAGCTAGAAGACGGCACAAAAGTGGATGCAAAAACTTTAAAAGAGTGTGGAATATTGAGAAAGATAGAGCCTTATGGTTTAAAAATTTTGGGTGACGGTAAGTTGACTAAGAAGTTGGAAGTAACTGCTGCTAAGTTTACCAAAGGAGCAGAAAACGCTATTAAAAAAGCTGGTGGTAAAGTGCACTTAATAAAAGTAGAACACTGGTACAATAGCGCTCAGTCACGCAAAAATGATAGAAATTCACAAAGTAAAAGTAAAACAAAAAAAGAAAAGTAAGCGTTTTTGCAGTATTTGCAAGGTTGATTTTGTCATTTACCAACACAAGTAAAATACAGTTTAAAAATTTTTTTGACTGAATTAGGTAGATGTTTATAAATTCAAGACATGTATTGCTGTGATGCTTTTTATAATTAATTTGTTTTAGTATAAAAAATGCGATTTTTTGTCATTTTAATTTTGTTTTTATAAAAATTGAGTAAACTTTTAGTTGCAAATTTTATTTTATTGTGTTATAATAGGGTATCTCTGTAAAATTTTGTTTTGCAATGCTATAAATTTTATCGTTCTTTTCCAAATTTTTGCTAGATAAAGATTTTTTAATTTAAGTATATGGGGAGAAAATGTTTCAAACATTAGTCAATTCATTTAAGAACAAAGATGTGCGGACCAAGATTTTTTTGACCTTGTTTCTGCTTCTTGTGTACCGCATAGGCTCTTGGTTGCCTGTGCCTGGTATATCATCCGAAGTGTATCAATCTGCAACGGGTGATACTTTTTTGGGTTTGTTAAATGCTATCACGGGTAATGCGCTCAAAAATGGTGCGATTTTGGCAATAGGTATTTCTCCCTATATAAACGCATCTATAATAATTCAACTATTGAGTGTTGCTATCCCTGCATTGGAACGTTTGAGTAAGCGCGGTGAGGAAGGTAGAGATAAGATTACTCAAATTACACGATACTTTACTTTGTTTTTGGCGTTTGCACAGGCTTTGGGAATTGTAATAAGTTGGTCAAACAACAGCGGAATTGATACGACAGTATTTGGAGAAAAGACTCCCGAATGGTTGATATGCGGATTTGTTGTTGTCATTTTGGTATGTGGTACTGCCTTTACTATGTGGTTGGGTGAAAAGATAACGGAAATTGGCGTTGGAAATGGTATTAGCTTGTTGATTTTTACAGGTATCATATCTACAGGAGGCATTGCAATTGTCAGTTTGTTCAGAAGAATGGCCGAAGGTGGAGAAGAGGGTACCTTTGCTTTTTTTGAACTGATAGGTTTCTTACTGTTGGTAGTAGCTATATTCTTGTTGGTTGTTTTTGTGGATTTAGCGGTCAGAAAAGTGCCTATACAGTATGCAAAACAGATAAAAGGGCGCAAGCAGTACGGAGGTCAAAGTACTCATATTCCCATAAAAATAAATGCAAGTGGAGTATTGCCTATTATTTTTGCTACGGCTTTGGTGACTTTCCCTCAATTAATGATGTCAACATTTTGGTCTGGCGGAGCATTTTATCAAGGCTATATGCGTTGGATGGGACCTGGTGAGCCAATATACTATATCATTGTAGGTCTTTTGATTTTTGGTTTCTCTTATTTTTATGCACAAATTCAGTTCAATCCAGAAGAGGTTGCACGCAATATTCAGACATATGGTGGTTTTGTTCCAGGAATAAGGCCAGGTAAGCCTACTGCTGATTATTTAGGAAGGATAAGCAAGCGGTTGACATTTTTTGGTGCAGTATTTTTGACA
>JAITUJ010000007.1 GCA_031286385.1 Clostridiales bacterium
ACATCAGCTTTGCACTTCCCAACTCTTTTTTAGTTGCAGCAAGTGCAGATACACAGGGAGCGGACAGTAATGTAAAAGCCATAAAAGCGTAAGCACTACTCTGTGTAAAAAGCTCTGCTTCATTATTTTTGAGGTGTGGCTAGTTTTTTTGTTTAACTTTTCTTTTCCACATCAGATAATCCAATTAAATAGTCAGCCGAGCAGTTGAGATGAATGCATATTTGTTTAAGTCTATCTACTGTTGGCAAAGTCTTAGATTTAGAGTTTTCATAGAACTTGATTAGTCTTATATTGACACCGAGTAACTGTGCGAATTGTGGGATATTGAGATTATTTTTAAGTCGCAATTCTTTTAATCTAACTGCAAAAATTTCTTTTAGAATCATATAAAAATTTTGTAAAAATCACTTGACCTTATTATCAATTTTTTGATATGCTTATTTCATAAGCAAGGGTAATGATGTTACCCTATGAAATTGATTGTGTTTTAGGTTTAGTTAGTAATATTATAAGTTTGATTTAAGTTTTTTATACGCAAAGAAAAGAAGTTTTGATGGATAGCAAGTGTTTTTATGTTAGGGCATACCCTAACAGCTCTTGCCCTTTGCAAGAGGAGCTGACTAAGATTTAGTAAATATTTTCACCGTAGCATTGGAATTTTCTTTTGATTCGTACATATCCAGTTGGTGCGGGGGTGTGTCAGACATATTAGAAAAGTATGTTTTAAAGTAGCACAAAGTTTTTTAGTAAAGTTTTAGTGATTTAATGGTCAATTTTAAATGCTACAAAATCCAGTAGTCAATAGTAGTGCGCAATATTATTGGGTTGGTGAAGTTCGTTTTATCTTTTAGATAAAGCTTGTAAGGTCTTTAAGACAAAGGAAAAGTATTTTTATGAATACAAATGTAATGAAGAGATCAAATCTTGTTTTGCCACAAAGTGGTTGTGAAGTATCTCGTGATGAGATTGCAGTATGTTGATGGTGGATTATATATTAATCATACCGATGTATGTGCTATTGTTGATGGTATTATTGGTGTTGTGAGCAATGCGGGAGATTATGCATGGCTAGTCGCTGCTAAAATAGTGGGGGTATTGTCATGGATAGCTGCAATACCAGTTGTTGGGTGGATATTTTTAGGATGGTTAGGTGCTAATGCTGGAATTGTAGCAGCTGGCTTTATTGCAGCATATGTGACTGACCCCTTTGATATAACTGGTAGAGGCAAAGGTGTTGATTTTAGCTATAGCTGGTTTACAGTCAAATTTCAAGTAAAATAGTGAATGAAATACTTTATTCAAACTTGGATAATTAGTACAATAGTGTTTTATATTTCTGCATCATTGTTTTTTTTAACATATGATGCAGAAATTGAACCTATTTCTGGTACTCATTTTGCTCTTTCTAATGAAGGGGTGCTTTTAATGTTGTTAAGTGGTGCAGGCATACTTTTTAGTTCTATCGTCTATCATCCTCAAAATAAAAAATTTTTAGACATCAATAAAGGATTTTTTCTAATTCAAGTACTGGGAAAATACTTGTTTTTTGTTTCTTCGTTTATGTTTGTGATGTTTTATGATTTAAAAGTTTTCATGATATTCTTTTGTTGTATAATGGTCTTCATAGAAGCAATGTTTATGTTTTTGATTTTAAAGAAGATTCGATTGAAAGGTGGAAACAATTTACTGATTAGTAGTAAGAATTTAGAGAAGAATATTTTTTCTAAGACAATGAAAGAAAAGAAAATAAGGACAATTATTCAGCTCGTCACTATTCCATCCTTTGTCATTTTTGTAGTTTTAATTGAAAGAGCTAATGAAATTGAGATTAAACTTTCTGTAATGTATGCCATAATGTTTTATGGACTTCCACTGCTTTGGGGAATAGGAGAAATGATTGATTATATTTTGAAAAAACGATCCAAAAAGATAAGTGAAAAAAATAAGGATATATTTTAATGCCAAAGCTAGAAGTGAAAGAAAATAAAATTTTAAAACTTACAAATGTTCTATCTAGAAAAACAGCTGATAAGGAGGTGTTTAATTCTGATAAACAAATGAGAATGATACAAAATTGGATAAAAGTTAAAGGTTACAAGTCAAAAGGTCCTTTAATAGTCTATTCAAGTGGGGTGAAGGGTGCAGAAGCAAATGGTTCGCCCATAATAGATAATAGATTATTGGTGCAACTTGATAATGAAAAAATTACAGCAGAATATCCATATAAATTTGAGCAACTGATAAGATTGGAAAAATGTTTGTTTGTAAGATTTGATGACAATTTTAAAAAGATGCAGTTTGCTGTGAATGGCATACACTTTTTTGCGTATAACAATGATATAGAATTAACTGGTGAAAGTTATACTGTACTTATAGAAGATTACCATAACGGCAATATATTGGCCGATGTTTTTATGCCAGTAAAACATAAAATAGAGATTGCAAATGAATAAAGAATACACATATGAAGAGTTAAAAGAGTCAAGGCTAATATTTGACCGAAAACCACCTAAATTTGGTGTCATTATAGTTTTATTGACGCTGATTTTTATTGTGGCTGTAATCTTATTTTCAGCATTTGCCACCAAAGTTTATATTGTGAAAGCAATGGGAATTGTACAAAATGAGAACAGAACAAATGTAATGAATAAAGTTTCCAGTAATATATCAGAAATTAATGTAATGACTGGACAAGAAGTTAAGGCAGGAAATATTATTATGCAATTTGATACATTTCAGGTAAAATTGCAGATTGCACAATTGCAAGCAATGGTGGAATTCTTTGAAAAGAAAATAGATTTAATAGAAAGACTAATTATATTTGCAAATAATATTAAAATAGGTGAAGGATACGAAGATACTAGAAAAAATCCATTTGATAATACAAATATAGATGAAATGGCAATGTACAGTCAAGCACAGTCATTGATAAATTATATAAATGACCAATTATCAAATGAAGAATTGGAAAAACCATTTGACCAAGAACAGTTAGATACTGCAAAAGTACAGTTTGTAGGGCAACAATATAGCGATAGGGATAATCAAATAGTAAATTTAGTGCAACAGCAAAGCCAACGAGATATGTATATAGCAAGTTTAGCAGAGTATACAGTTAGAGCAGAGATTGACGGAGTTGTAAATTTAACAGCAGGGTTGACAGTTGGCACAATGTTGCAGGCGGGTACACTGCTTGGTAGCATAAGCAGTAAGGATAGTGACTTATTATATTTTGAAACGACGCTTTCAGCACAAGATAGGGCAAGAGTGAATATTGGGGATAGTGTAGAAACGATGATTGCGGGAGTAGTGCAACAAGAATTTGGTATTTTAAAGGGTGAAGTAATTCATATAGATAGTGACAGCACACAGACTCAAGATGGGCAAGTATATTTCAGAGTGAGAATTAGACCAAACCAAACATATTTGACTGACAGAAAAGGCAATAGGGTTGATATTGTGTCTGGAATGTTGGCGGAGAGTAGAATTATATACAATGAAACAACTTGGTTAAGGTGGGGATTAGAACAAATAGGTATTAGATTTTAGATAGCAATAAACAAGAAACCAAAGCAAAACGATGTTTAAGAAGAAATACAAGTGCATAAGGCAACATGATGTTGCAGATTGTGGAGCAGCGGTAATTGCAACAGTATGTTTGCAATACGGCAAGGAAACTACTATAACAAAGCTCCGTGATATGAGTGGTACGGATATAAAAGGTACTACTGCTTTGGGCATTATTGATTGTTTAGAGAAATTAGGATTTGAGGCAGTTGCATTTAGAGCGACGAGAGAGAGTTTTGTTGAAAAATTTAGTTTACCGGCTATTGCAAGAGTATTGACCAAAGAAGGGCTTTCTCATTTTGTAGTTATTCACAAGATATACAAGGAAAAAGATAAAGTCACAAAACTACTCATAGCAGACCCCGCAAAAGGTTTGATTAAACAAAATGCAGATGATTTTTTTGAAGACTTTGACGGCAACTTGATTTTATGTAGTCCAACGAATGAGTTTATAGCAGACAAGACAAAGATAGGTAGTACATTCTCACGATTTAGCAAACTCCTTTTTGCACAGAAGAACTTATTCACTTATGCAATTATAGGTAGTATCATACTTACACTTTTAGGGATAGCTGGTTCATTTTTCAACAAAGTTTTGATGGATGAAATCCTGCCATATAACCTAAAAAATCAATTAGTGATGCTTTGCATAGGTTTTGGAGTTGTAGGTTTATTTAGTATCTTATTGGGAGCTGCACGACAATATTTGATGTTACATTTGTCTATGAAGATAGATATCCCGTTGATGCTAGGATACTTCACTCATATATTTAGCTTACCCATGAAATTTTTTGGAACACGGAGAACGGGAGATATCTTAACAAGGTTTCAAGATGCTGGGACTATCACGCAAGTTTTTACGCAAATTGCTTTGGGGCTGATTATTGACTTGATGTTGATTATAGTGACGGGGGTAATTTTGTTTATAATGAACCCTACGCTATTTGGAATAATAGTAGTTTTAACTATTTTAAATGCTGGTTTAGTTTACGCTTTTTTAAAACCATACAAGCGATTAAATCTTGAATCTATGGAAAAGCAAGCAGCAATGAATAGTCAAACTATTGACTCATTGCGTGGAGTAGAAACAGTAAAGAGTTTTGGTGTAGAAAAAGACACCCTGTGGAAGATAGAGCAAAGATTTATACCCACAGTGAGAGTAGGTTATAAAAGTGGAGTATTGCAAAATGTTCAAGGTACAATAGGTGGTTTTGTTGGTAATATAGGCAATCTAGTTTTGATGGGAATCGCTGCAATGCTAGTTATGAACGGTGATATAACACTAGGTTCTATGATGGCTTTTATGGCTTTGAGTGGATACTTCATGGACCCAGTGGGAAGATTGGTAGGCTTGCAAATACAAATTCAACAAGCACAAATTGCAATGAAACGGATAGGTGAATTATATGATTTAGAAGAAGAACAACCAGATAAAGATAATCTAGTAAAAGAGTTTAGTTTAGATGGCGACATACAGTTTAACAACATTACATTTAGATATGGGGCAAGACCGCCGGTATTGCAAGATATCTCACTCACAATTAACAAAGGACAGAAAGTAGCGTTTGTAGGGCAAAGTGGTGGCGGTAAGACAACGCTAGCAAAATTAGTTTTGGGACTATGGCAAGCAGAACAAGGTCAAGTAACTATAAATGGCTACAACATAGAAGAGTTAGATAAAAACTTGCTACGACAACGGATAGCCTATGTGCCACAAAATGTTGAGTTGTTTAGTGGAACAGCTGCAGAGAATATAAAATTAGGTAATTCAACAGCAAGTTATGAACAGATAAAGCAAGCTTGTGTACAAGCAGGTTGTGTTGACTTCATAGAAAAGATGCCTGCAAAATACGGAACATATCTAGAAGAAGCAGGAGCAAATTTATCAGGTGGCGAAAGACAACGGATAGCACTTGCAAGAGCATTGATAAAAAACCCAGAGATATTGATACTTGATGAGGCAACAAGCAGTTTGGATTTTGTATCCGAAGCACAAATCTACAAAACTTTGTTTAATCTAAGCTGTACGGTAATTATTATTGCACATCGGCTATCTACAATCCGCCGTTGCGACAATATCATAGTTATAGACGGTAATAAAATAGTAGGGCAAGGCACACACAATACCTTGCTAAGCGCAAACGGAATTTACAATAAAATATGGACAAGTCAAGTTGGAGAAGATGTGCAAGGCAATAATATGACATTGAAGTTAGCTAAGCAAGACGAGCAACAACAAAATATAGCAGTAAATAATGATGATGAAATGACTTATTAGTTGAGAAGTAGGATTGCAAAATGTATTTACACGTGAATAAAGCTGCTAGGATTGGTGCAGGTATAGCACTGATGGCGTTTATTGGTACAACGTTTTGGGTGAGAAATGCATGGGACGACCACTACGGGTATTGATGCAGACATAAAAGGTGATAAGCTAGATACACTAGGCATGCAAATGTATGATTGGTAAATTGTCAAAAAAACAAAGAACAGTGACTCAATATAATGTTATAT
>JAITUJ010000023.1 GCA_031286385.1 Clostridiales bacterium
GGAAGATAGTGAGATAGAAGTCATAGAAATAAAACCCGAAAAGTGTAGAATACAGGAGAAACCCACAGGTGGTTTTATTGTAAACACAACTGTGGGGCTTGCGAAAATATATGATAAAAATTGGAGCGTAGTATTAAATAATCAAGGCAATGATTACTTGCCAAAATTTGTACAGATAATTTCAAATACTGCAAATAGTTTGGTCGTTGAAATTCAAGAAAGTTAATGTACAAGTAACGCTAAAAATAAGAATAAAAGTTAAGACAATAGTCAAAATTGATTATTTATAAAATTAAGAGTACCTTTAAACATATAAAATCTGTGTACTATGTATTATATCATAAGATGTAAAGAATTGCAAGCAAAATAGCATAAAAAATAAATAAATTAAGCGAACATATTTAAAAATGTGTTAGGTAGTGTATTTAAAACACAGGGGGTTGATGAGGATAGCATCAAAGTGCACGAGAATGAGATAAGACGGGACAGTGATGGTTCCCGTGTGAAAACGACAGATAGAGAACTATTCTATTGGACAGAAATTTAGGAAACTAATGTATCAAAAAATATTGCAATACAATTTAGAATAATCTAATTCATGTATTGGTAGAGGAGAGAAATGAAAAAAATAATAACCAAAAATAATGTCTTAAATGAGAATGATATACTCACAGCAGACAGATTTAATACACATATGCAAGAGATAAAGTACGGTGGGACAGGAGCAAATAATCCAACATCTGCTAGAAGCAACCTAGATATAACACCAGCAAATATAGGTGCGGCACCAGCTGTGCATACTCATACACCCAATGAAGTAGGAATGGAAAATCATACACATACAGCAAGTGAAATAGTTGATGGAATTTTGTCGATTATTAGAGGTGGGACAGGGGCGTCAACGGCTGCGAGTGCAAGAGCAAATTTAGGTATTACGCCAGCAAATATAGGGGCAGTAGATACGACTTCAAGCCAAGGCATAGGTGGGACTAAAACATTTAACACTTCACCCATAATACCCAATCCAGCATCTACAAGTACAGCAAGCAATATACCAGTGACGCCATCATGGGTGAGAGCATTGTTGCCCAATGGTTCACTGATAGGGGTCACCGATTTTTGGATAAATGAGCTTTCAGGATATATAAAATTTAGTAATGGATTTCAAATGTGTTGGACATGGTTTACTGTGTCTGGTGGAACAAATCGTATAGTGACATATCCGAAAGCATTTTATGTTCCTCCCATAGTATTGAGGACAAATGAGTCAAATGATAGCAATGGCACTACACAATTGAGAGAATATGGAGTTCAAAATGTAAAAGCTACATCTTGTGAAGTAGCTATTTCAAAACATCACAACAATGGATATGTTCATTTAATTATGGTGGGATATTGAATAAATTAAATTATTAGGAGCAAATAAAAGTGAAAAAAGAAACGGTAGAAAATAGCGACAAGTACGATTTATACTGCACAGTTGATGGATGGGTATGTGAGAGATATCCAAAATTTTATGCAAGGGAAGAAGCTGCAATGACGATTGAGGTTGAAGAAACAGAGTATTCAAAGACTTTTATTACAAAAAATCACTTTGCATGGCGATTGGTAAACAATATCTTGGTTGAAGAGCAATATGAAGAAATTCCAGAACAAGAACAGAGTCAAGAGTTGCGTGTAAGTAGAGAGAGTGAATGTTTTGCCATTATCAATAGAGGACAGTTGTGGTATAATAGCTTAACACCAGAACAGTTGTCCCAATTGGATATATGGTACAAAGCTTGGCTTGATGTGACTGTCACAAAAGAAATACCACAAATGCCAATTTGGTTGAAAAAATGATAAGAGCAAGTAAAAGACAATAGTAAGTGATAGCTTGATAGCAGTAAATTTTATTAAATAAAACTTTAAAAGTAAAAAATTAATTTAAGGAGGGACAAAAAAATGAGTGATTCATGGATAGCAGCGATAATAACAATCATCACAGCGATTAGTGGGGCAATCACTACAATCATCACAGTGATACGCAAAAAAGACAAAGAGATAGAAGAGGTAGAGACAGAGAACAGCATCAATGGACAACTGTTGCAGTGGATGTGTGAAGCCGAAGGCAACTATAAGCAAGGACACGAAAAGCTAGACTATGTGATGCAGAGGGTAGAGCATTACTGCAAGACGCATGACCGCAAGTTTGACTATGGGTTTTATAGGGAGAAAGTTAACTTGACTTTAAAGAATTTAAAGTCATACAAGTTTGCAAATGACAACTTGTCTTAGTGATGTTGTGTAAGATAGTTGATAAACATACACAATTAGGATAATGTATAAAAATTCAAAATAGAAAATATTTAACTTTGGAAATAAAATTTTAAAAACAGCGTGACGCCAAACAATAAAAAATAAAACTGTAAAAAGACACCGCCAAACTTTTTGGTTAGGGTTTGTCTAGCGTAAAGCTTATAGGAGATTTGTTAATTTTATTAGGAATGCGTCTAGTAGTCCACTGGATTACTAGCGTGTCTGGCGGTGAACTATAAAGGAGTATAGAGAATTGAGTATAATACAAGGAACAATAGATAAATTAGTCGATACGGATATCGGTATAAACTTTGGAGCTGGTGAGTATTTAAAAAGTGACAGTAATACAATGTCAGGTAAAGTAACCTTTGCTAAAAGTGTAGAAGTTGACAGGAAGGCTGTTTCAAATAATGTGATGGGCAATGGTCTCATAAAATCAGAGGTGATTAAGGTATGGTTGAAAGGCAACAATTATGTAGGGTTAGAGCTAGTTTTAGGTAAGGTTCAACAGATACTAGCTAAAAATGGCTATATCCCGATTAGTGGATTTGAGTATGTAGAACCGATAGATGAGAGTAACATGCAACTAGCATTGTCGTTCAAGTTTACTGGACATGAGGTATTGTTAGGGAATGGAGGAAGTGGCGTTGATTTTTCAGATTCTCCTCCACTTATGGACAGCGTGGCAAATGCTGGTATATCAAGTAAAGCATCAAGAGCAGACCATGTACACCCAAGTGACACTATAAAGCAAGACAAACTGATATCCGCTCAAAATATCAAGTCCATCAATGGACAGAGTTTGTTGGGAACAGGCAATCTTGATATAACGGCAGAGGGTGTCAAATATACCCAAGTAGATATATGGATAGGAGACCCGGAGAAAAACAATATCAACATAGAAATTTTGGGACAATTTGTTGCAAGTAGTGTGAACACTTCTACAACTACGGTAGGTAAGATATTAATCAATCCGTCATTAGAATTTTTGCACAACAAGCGACTGCCAGCTAAAGGTTTCGCGACAGCTAGTGCATATCCAGCTACCAGTGAGTTTATAAGATATGTATATTTTGACACTGTCAAGAATGAAGTATATGCAAAGAAGAATGATAGCAGTAGATTTATTATTCCGCTAAACACACCTGTATTGGTAGATGTCATCAACTCACTGTCTGTATTGAAAGGTGAGAAAGGAGAAAGTTTTAGTCCAGAGGAGCTGATATCTAGTGATGTAGGGAATGCCATAAAATTGGGTAAGGACGGTAAGCTTTTTTATCAGCCATAAACAGTATGTCAACCTCAACAGGCTATGTGTGGCTAGTGCACGAAAAGGTGTCTCAATATGATATATGAGTTATTGTATTTTAAAAATTATAAAATTTTTGCCCAAAAAATAGGGTGGAATCTATTTCGTGAGAAATCTATATTTATTAATTTAAAAGTTAAATTGGTTAAAAAAGCTAAAAAGATAATTAAAGTTGCATAAAAATAAAAGAAATAGGCTACAAAAGCGATAAGGCATTCGTATTTATTTTACAGCTTAATATGACTGTTGCGATTAGAACTCTGCAAATGTGATAGTTGGTCAATACTAGTTTAAGATATGAGACTATGCCGATAGTCGTGGTATTTAGGCTTATATGGTCGGTGGTTGATAATGGAAGAAGTGGAATTACAAATGGGAAGTAGCAGAACAAGCCCAATGGTGCTGCGGAAGTGAATGGGGCTTACGATGGCGGCAGGTAAGCGTGGATACAAAAAGACATTGAGTAAAAGCTCATTTCTTTTTTGTATACGAAAATAAATTGTCTTGAATATGTACTATACTTTTGTTAAGTCGTGTTTCTTTTCCTTAAAACAAAACAGTGCCACTAGTAATTTAAAGTGGCACTGTTTTTTTGTGGTGCACCAATAGGGACTCGAACCCCAAATAAAGGTTCCGAAGACCTTTGTGATATCCATTTCACCATTGGTGCATTTGAGAGTTTTTTATTAGTATTTATCGTAAGGTTGGAAACTTGCAAAGTAATTTGATGGGTTGTGGTACAATAACCTTTAATTTATAGGTATAGTAGGCAAATCTGGTTTATTCAATCAGACAAGTGACGACTGCATCTGCCAAAACTTTCATAGTGTCGAAAATAGATATTTGTTCACTTTTAGGCAATAGTAATTGCAGGTCTGTACAAGCAAGCGCAATAGAGTCTGCACCATTGTTTTTTAGGTCTTCAATGACTGAAAGCAGCGTATCGCGGTCTTTGTTTAAGTGTATGCCGTCTGTAAGCCTCTGAACAATTTGATCCATTTTGGCAGCATCAAGACCGTTGGGTACTATAAAGTTGATATCATTTTGTTTAAATATTGACTCATAATTTTTGTATTTTACTGTTGCAGAAGTACTAATCAACCCAACTTTTTTAAATTTGTTGGCTTTTATATATTTCGCAGTTTGCTCCAATATGCTTATGACAGGTATCTTTACACTTTCTCTAATTTGATTTATAAAAACGTGTAGTGAGTTGCAAGGCATGGCAATCATGTCAATTCCTGATTTTTCTAGTCTTTTTGCTTCTGTAATCAATAAATTTTTGGATTGCTCACCTATATTGCAATTTATAATTTCATCGTTCTCCAACCAATAAGGATAAGGAACGCTAGACATTACAATCAATGGTCTATGCTGTGTGTTATTCAGTTTTTGGCAACCAAAGACTACATCAAGATAAAAATCTGCCGATGTCTCTGGTCCTATACCTCCAATAATACCTAGTGATTTCATTGAATACCTCTCCTTAATGCTTAGTGTTAAATATCAGAAAGATTTTTAACACATACTAAGAAACAAAAATCCCTAACAATGCATCATTGTATCACAAAATTGTTTTTTTGTAAAGCAAAAAACAATGGATTTATTTATTTTTATAACAGAAAGAGCGGTATATAGTTTATAATTTTTTCTTTTTTAAATAGCATAACTTAAAAATTGTTTGTAAATATACAAATAAATTTTTAATTATCAGTAAAACTAGTTGACATTAAGTCATTTTTATGTTAATATCTAGGTTTAAAAGCAAAAATTTGTGGGATAAGGGGAAAATGAGAAGAACAAAAATAGTATGTACTTTAGGACCCTCAACGGATGACGCTTTGGTCATGCAGGATATGATAAAAGTCGGCATGAATGTAGCTCGGCTAAATATGTCACATGGTAGTTTTAATGAGCACAGTGCACGCATGGAACTTGTTAGAAAAACTCAAAGAGAGCTCAATCTAGTTGTAGGAATTATGCTTGACACAAAAGGGCCAGAAATAAGACTTCGTACTTTTAAAGAGGGAAAAGTCTTATTAAGCGATGGGCAGATGTTTGTGTTGACTACGGAACAATCCGTTGAGGGGACGGAAAATATTGTAGCAGTCAATTATCTTGATTTACCAAAAAAGGTAAAAGTGGGTGATACTATCTTAATTAATGATGGTAAGATTGATTTGGCTGTGAAAAGTATAGAGGGCAGGGAGGTTCACTGTGTTGTCAGGTTTGGTGGGGAGGTAAGTGATAAAAA
>JAITUJ010000082.1 GCA_031286385.1 Clostridiales bacterium
TTATGAAATGCAAAAAAAACAGTTATGAGTATTTAAGAAGGCTGTTTAAAAAAGAAGTAGGAATTTCTGCTACACAGCTAGTTAAAAAAATGAAGATTGACAATGCAGTAAAGCTGATAAATATGCACAAAGGCATAATAAGTGTGGAGAAGTTATCCATAGAAAGCGGGTTTATTGACCAAGAATATTTTAGCCGTATATTTAAGACTTATATAGGGATTCCACCACTAAAATATATAGTTAATGTTAGGAGTGTATAAAAATTATAAAAAACTATTGGTGTTGTTTTTGCACCAATAAAATTGTTATTATGGTATCAAAATACTGTACTACTCACCCACTACTACACTTTTGCCATATTTCAAAATTCAATTTTTCAACATGTTTTCAAATTCAGATTGGCTTAATATCTGTATTCCCAGTTTTTTTGCTTTGTCCAACTTGCTAGTGGACCCCTCACCTGCAAGTAAGTAATCTGTATCCTTGCTGACACTATCTGACACCTTGCCTCCATTGTCTGTGATAAGTGTTACAAAATGTGCGCGTGGATTTGACAGTGTACCTGTGATTACAAATTTTTTATGGTTTAACTTTCCATCGCTTGCTTGATTTGATGTGACAAAACTGAGAATAGATTTATATTCTTGCAAGTGTGCAAAATTTTCTTTATTTGCAAAGTAATCTACAATATTCTGTGACATAGTTTGACCGATATCTGGTATACTTTGTAAGTATTCTATATTTGTATTCATCAAGTTATCAATATTGCCAAAGTGTTCTTGTAAATCTTTGGCAGTTTTTTTACCTACCCCATTTATGCCCAATGAATGTAAAAATTTATGCAAGGGTACTGTCTTTGAATTTTGAATATTTTGCAACAAGTTATCTATTTTTTTATCTGCAAAACCTTGAAGCCCTTTTAAATCACTTTTACTCAACTTAAACAAATCAATTGGATTTTGCACAAGTTTTTTTTCATACAAAAGTTGTATGGTCTTTTCGCTTATACCCTCAATGTCCATTGCATCTCTTGACACAAAATGCTCAATTTTACCACATATAATTTTTGGACAAAGTGCATTGACACAAAATAAATTTACACCATCTTTTTGCACTTTAAAGTTGCAACATGGACAATTTGTCGGTAAAATAATGGAGATTTTTGAACTTCCCTGTACGCCATATAAAACTTCTGGAATGACATCGTTGCTTCGTCGTATAAATACAGTACTCCCTATACCAACATCTTTGCGCAAAATGTCATCAAAATTGTTCAGTGTAGCTCGTGACACCGTGGCGCCATCAATGTCCACCGGTTGCAAAATTGCCATTGGGGTCAGCTTACCTGTTCTACCTACTTGCCAAATTACATCTATAACTGTTGTGGTGATTTCCTTTGACTTAAACTTGAAAGCCACCGCCCATCTAGGAAATTTGTCAGTATATCCCAAAATCTGGCGTTGTACAAAGTCATCAACTTTTACTACCATACCATCTATCAAAAAATCCAGTTTTTCTCTATCTACACACTTTATCTCTTTTATGACATCCTCAATATTATCAAACCTTTTACACAGCAGAGTATTAAAACCATTGGCTTTCAAAGCACCCAACGCTTGCATGTGGGTGGTAATGCTGTCATCTTGATTAAAATTTATATTGTAAAATAATATATCGGCTTTTCGCTCTACTACTTTGTCTGTGTCCAAATTTCTAATTGCACCAGCAACCCCATTGCGCGCATTTTTTATTAGTGCAGTTGCTGTCTTATTGTACTCATTTAAATCACTTAACTTGATGTACCCTTCTCCCTGAACCTCCCATAACCCTTTATAATCAATTTTTTGCGGAACGCCAAGCATTGCTTTGACTTGACTCGTCACTGTTTCTCCTACTGTACCGTTGCCTCTCGTTGCAGCTTTTTTTAATATTCCATCGTCATAAGTCAAACAGAGAGTTAGACCATCTACTTTGTATTCTAGTGTAAAGTGTAAGGTTTGCTCCTTGTCTATCTTATAATTCTGTGCATCTTTTTTCTGCGCATCACTGTCCTCTAATGAGCCATATTCACTATCATTGATTTTCTTTTGCACTTTTAGAGCCCACTCCTGTAACTCTTCAAATGAGTTGACTTTATCCAAACTGTACAATTTGTTTAAATGCACATGAGGCTCAAATGTTTTTACAATATCTGCACCAACTTTACTGGTAGGACTGTCAGACAACACGATTCCCGTACTTTGCTCCAACGCTACAAGTTCATCGTACAGTAAATCGTATTGAGCATCGCTTATCATTGGATTGTCATGCGTGTAGTATGCAATAGCATATTCTTTAAGTTGGGCAACAAGTTGTTGCATTTTTTTACTACTTTCTTTTTTATCTTGCACAATTTTTTTCATATTAAGTTCGTTGTTTTTCTTGCTCCTCAAATATTTTGCGTACTTCGGGCAATTTCTTTGCAAGATTTCTCACATTTAAGTCATTCAACCTATCCGTAGCGGTCAATAGCTGGTCATTGGACAACAGTAAAGTTCGTTTTGTTTCTCTCAGTGCTTCAATTGCACTGTCAATTTGGCTTATAGCTTTGTCAAAATTGGACTTTGAATGCGTGTAGTGTTTAAAAAACAAACCCTTAATGTGATTTGCATTTGCTTCAAACTTAACTAAGTCAGTATTTTGTTTTTGATATTCTGCCAAAGATGCTCTGTCTTTGGATATTTTTTGGGCAGTTGTCGTCAGTATCTTTATTAGTATTGTAAAAAATTGTGGTCTAATTACATACATTTTAGGGTAGATGTGCGACACATCTACTATACCAGCATTGTACCTATCACTGTCCTTTTCTAGCGTTGACACTAACACTGCATACTCACAATTTTTATTTTGACGATCTCTATTTAGTTTTTCTAGATGGTCTTCATTCTTTTTTTTATTTACTGAATTATCATTTTCATCTTTCATATCAAACATAATAGAGATAATTTCACTGTCATCAACAAAGTCTCTAAAAATAAAATCTCCTTTGTCACCTTTATCACTGTCACCTTTGACGGCAATGTTGTCTTTTTGAAACATAGCGTTTGGATAGGCAAAGCGCACTTCTTCAAATTCTTCTTTGCAGTGAATTTCCAAGTTCTCTCCTTTTAGCTTGATGTTCAATTGACTCTTGTACAGTTTTTCTCTTTCCAACTCTTCATTTTTGCGTTGTAGTTCGTACTCTAAGTTTATTTTCAATTTTTCTTTATCTTGTCGTTCTTGCTGCAACACTTGTTGCTTCTCGTTTTCCTTTTTCCACTCCAATTCATTTAAATTTGACTGGTGCAGCAATTTGCTACTATCTAGCTCTACTTTGAGTTTTTCATTTTCTTTGATGAGTGAGAGCACAGCTTGTTGTTTTTCTTTTTCCTTTTCAAACTCCAAATCTTTTACTGCCAATTTTTGCATTTCTGTCATGTTGACAATTATTTTCTGCTTGTCATCTTGCTCATTTTTAATCTGCATTTTTAATTTTTCAACTTCTAAAATCACAGAAGATAATTCTTTTTGTGTAAGTGACTTTGCATTTACATTTGCAAGTTCTACTTGTTGTTTAAGCAAGTTGTCATGTTGATGCTGCATTTCTTTTTTTGTATTTGCAACAGCTTGCTCAACGGCTTGTGTAAGCTTTTGGTCATTTTGTTGCTCCCAAAATTCGCTTATGTCTTTTTTACAAAAGGGGCACATTTTTTGTATATTCATATTGGCACTCCTTGACTTTTTATATTGATTAATGTATAATTAGTGTACTATTGTAAACTAAAAAAGTCAAGTAATAACCGTTAGGAGTTTTTAAAAACATTCACATTGTTTGTAAAATTATCACCACAGTCAGCAATCAACCTAAAAATAAGTGTTGACAATCTTTTTATTGAGGAGTATATGCCTCATGCCCCGGATAGCTTTGTAAAAGTGTATCTGTTTGGGTTATCTCTTGTAAGTCACAATATAGACAGCGACAACAGTATAGAACGCATAGCAAAGCGTTTGCAGGTAGAACCATCACAGGTAATCAAAGCTTACGAATACTGGGCTGACCAAGGATTGGTAAACATACTGTGCACCGTTCCACAGTCAGTAGAGTATTTACCTGTTAAAGAAAGCGGCTTTCACTACAAAAGAAAATTTAAAGTAGACAAGTACAAAGACTTTAACAGATTGCTTCATTCCATGTTGCCTACAAGGCAAGTATTGCAGCAAGAGTTTTTTGAATATTACACTGCTATTGAGACATTACACATGAGTCCAGAAGCTATGCTTAGCGTAATAAGCTACTGTACAAGGTTGAAAGGTCAAGACATCGGTTACCGATACATTTTGGCTGTAGCACGCAATCTAGCACGCGAAGGGATATTGTCGTTTGATGCAGTTAACGAACACCTCAATGAAATCAAGCTTTATGAAACAGACATACTAGCAATTTTTAAAGCACTAAAATTAAAGCGAAGTGTTGACCATGAAGACAAGACCATGTATGTAAAGTGGACAAAGTCATTTGGGTTTGAGCTACAAACAATATTACACGTATCAAAAAAAATAAAATCAGGCGGCATGGAAAAACTTGACACAATTTTACAAAAATACTACCAAAGCAGTAAAATAGCAAAAAAAGATATAGAAGAATATGAAAGACAATACGACAGCATGGATACACTGGCAAAAGAAGTCTTGCGTATTTTGGGACTGTTCTATGGAGACAGAAGCAATGTCGTAGACACGTATATAACAAAGTGGTTAGCATTAGGATATGACCATTCTGCTGTAACCGTAATAGCACAGATGTGTTTTAAAAGAGGATTAAAATCATTGGATCTTTTAGATGAAAATATTGAAAAATTTTTCAAACAAGGATTGCTTACTGTTTCACATATAGACAAACACATGCAAAACTCCTTAGCCATTGACAAAAAAATAAAGAGCATTTTGGAAATCACAGGGTTGGAGCGCATTGTCACAGCCAGAGACAGAGATTATTATAGAACATGGACATACAGCTGGAAGATAACTGATGAAATAATAGAATACGCAGCGACCATTGCCAATGGCTCAAACAGCCCTCTACCTTTTATGAATGTTATTTTGGCAGACTGGTTTGATAAAGGGATAAAGACAGTACAACAAGCAAAAGAGCTGCAAAAAAAGTGGCAAAAAAACGATAAAAACTTGACATTACACTCTAAAAGCTCATCAACTCAAATTATAAAAAATAAAGAACCCACAAAGATGGTTACAGCAGAAATGTTGAATTCTCTTTTTGAAGGTCTAAATGAGTAAATAACTTTATGCAAAATTATAAAGATATAATAAAACATACCATTGCAACACGCAAGCAACAATTGTTGAGTGCAAGACAAATTTATGATAACTTGCTAGAAAATCAAGAATTTTATCAAAATGAATGTGCTTTGAGAAAAGCTATATTGAGTGATGATAAAAAAGGTATTGAATTATCACTTAAAAAGAAAGAGCAATTTGCAAAAAAACTTGGTGTTGATATGGAAACTTTACACCCCACCCCACATTGCAATCTTTGCAAGGATACAGGATTTGTAAATTCTGAATATTGCAAATGTATTATTAAAAAAGCAAGTGACAAATTTTTGAGTAAGCATATGTATCTATCTGGTTTAACTTTTGAAAATATTGATGTGAGTTTTTATCAAGACAACAAGGAAACTTTGCTTGCTTTGATAAAAAACTTGAAAATATTTTGCAAGCGCAAACCACTACTCAATCCAATTTGCATGGTATTTTGTGGCAATACAGGTACAGGCAAAACACATTTGGCAGGTTGTGTATCAAATATGTTAATGGAAAACGGTCACAGTGTAATATTCGTCAGTGCAATGCAATTTGTGCGTTCTATGACAAAGTATCACACAACTTTTGACGATACAAAAGAACAGCACTACGCACCCTACATGGACACCGATATGCTAATCATTGACGATTTGGGGACAGAAAGTATGTTTAACAATATAACAATAGAGTACCTCTACCAAATAGTAAGTCAAAGACTGTCCAACAATAAGCACATGCTTATCACTACCAACTTAAACAGAGAGCAACTTACAGATAGATACGGCATGCGTATTGTAAGTAGATTATATGACAAAAAAAGATGTATTGAGTGTGATTTTACAGGACAAGATATGAGAATCATTTAATTCTAATCTTGAAGTAACATTTTTTCTTGATTCCATGCCAATATCGACTGTTTTATAACCTTGTCCATATCGTAGTACTTATACTCACCCAACCTGCCACCAAAAATTATATTGGGGTGTGCTTTTTGCAACGCTTGATATTTAGCTAGCAAACCATTGTTTGCATCATCACATATTGGATAGTATGGGTCATTGTGCAATCTGTTAAAATTTTGAGGATATTCAAATGTAACAATGGTCTTTTTTTTGTCACTGCATGATTCCTTAGAAAAATGTCTGTGTTCTATTGTTCTAGTATACGGCACATCTATGCTAGTATAGTTTACAACAGCATTACCCTGATAGTTGTCTGTATCAAAAGTTTGCTCATCAAAACGCAAACTCCTATATTCCAATTCTCCAAAACGGTAGTCAAAAAATTGGTCAATCATGCCTGTGTACACTGTTTTTTTTGATATATTTTTATTTAACTTGATAAAATCAAAGTAATCAACATTGAGCCTCACCTCAATCCCTTTTAACATATTTTCTATCATTTGGGTGTACCCATTACTTGGGATTCCTTGATAAGTATCACTAAAATAGTTGTTATCGTATGTCCACCTTAAAGGCAGGCGTTTTATGATAAAACTAGGTAATTTGTCGCACGGTCTACCCCATTGTTTTTGTGTATACCCCTTAATCAACTTTTCATATATTTCTTCACCTACAAGTTTTATGGCTTGTTGCTCTAAATTCACTGGATTTTCTTGGCTTACACTTGCAAGTTGTTGAGCAATTTTTTCTTTTGCTTGTTGTGGTGTAACTGTTCCCCATAACCTGTTAAATGTGTTTAGGTTAAATGGCAAATTAAAAACTTGACCTTCATATATAGCCAGTGGACTGTTGATAAAATTATCAAATTTTGCAAATTTATTGACAAAATTCCACACTTCAACATCGCTCGTATGAAAAATGTGAGCACCGTACTGATGCACACAAATGCCATGCAAAAATTTTGTAAATATATTGCCCCCCAACTTGTTGCGTTTGTCTATTACCAAACAACGCTTGCCATGTTGATTTGCTAAATAGGCAAATGTCGCTCCAAAAAGTCCAGAGCCCACTATTAAATAATCATACATAAATTTTATAATTTTCCAGTTTTATTTTTTAGAGCATGCCTCACATACAAAAACATCTCATCAATAGCTTTTTGTCTAACCTTGTACACATAGTAGTAATCAATCAAATAATTGTGCATTGCCAAAGTTTTACACTCTTGTAGCTGCTCTTGTGTTACAGGCTTATAAAACTTTTTTTCTCCCAATATAATCACTAATACACTTTTAAAAAATATAACAAATTCAGTCCACAGTCCACAGTTAATGTACATGACATCATAATAACTTCGCTCCACTCTCGTCAAGTGTCCATTCCCTTTTATTTGAGCTAGACCAGTGAGTCCAGGTCTCATACAGAACTTGGACAATTCCCAGTCTTGATAATGTCTTAAATAAGTCTGAACAAAAGGTCTAGGACCAACAAATCCCATATCTCCTTTCAAAATATTGAACAATTGTGGCAATTCGTCAATCTTAAATTGTCTGATAATCTTACCTACAAAAGTCACATTTGAATTATTTTTTTTTATGACAGGATTATTTATGTCAAATGGAGTAGGTTTTTTAAATGTTCTAAATTTATATATTACAAATAGCTTTTGATAACGCCCTACTCTCTGTTGTTTAAAAATCACTGGCTCTTTAAAGTCTGTAATTTTTATTGCAAATGCAACAATAAAAAGTAGCGGTGATAAGATAGCTAGCAAAATCAGCGCTAGAAAAAAATCAAAAAAGCGTTTTAAAAATCTTTTGTAAAAATTTTTCACTTCACTATTTTACCACTTTATAAAATAATTGTCAATTTTTTTTGATTGCGCATATTATGATAAATGCTGAATTTGTGACTGCTTAAACTTTAAATAATTTTTTTCAATTTAAAGTCACAGTTCAAAATAAACTTTGGAGAAAAACATGAAGTACTTTGGAACAGATGGTATAAGGGGCATATGGCAAAAAGATATTGACAAAAAGCTGATTCTAGCAGTGGGCAAAAGTATAAGAGAATTTTTCGGTTCGGGCAAATACATAATAGGCAGAGATAGCAGAGCGAGTGGAACACAAATTATAAAAACTC
This sequence comes from Clostridiales bacterium, assembly GCA_031286385.1. Classification (GTDB taxonomy): domain Bacteria; phylum Bacillota; class Clostridia; order Christensenellales; family Pumilibacteraceae; genus WRGC01. The sequence continues at coordinate 8,385 of JAITUJ010000082.1, forward strand.
TTTTGTGTGGAATAGGTAATGATGATACAACTGTGATTGACATAGGCATTGTACCTACGCCTGTCATATCATACTATACAAAAGCAAACTCTGCAAAATGCGGCATTGTCGTTTCAGCAAGTCATAACCCAGCAGAATTTAATGGCATAAAACTGTTTGATGAATATGGTCAAAAACTGTGTGAAAATGCAGAAAAAAAGTTTGATAGCTTAATAAAAAAACACATAAAAACAACAGATTGCTATCATTCACCCAATATCCAATCAATAGACATAACAGAGGAATATATAAAACACATTTGCAGTTTTATATCAAATTTAAAGGGCTTAAAAGTGTGTTTAGACTGTGCATATGGAGCTATGGGCAATATTGCTATGAGAGCATTTTCTAATTTAGGAGCTAGCATTATGGCTTTTAATTGCGACTATATCAGTGCAAAGATAAATCACCAGTGTGGCTCACAATACCCTCATTTTTTGTTGTCCAAATTAAAACAATATGACTGCAAATTAGGGTTTGCGTTTGATGGGGATGGTGATAGACTGGTCGTCATTTTTGACAATCAAATTTTAGATGGAGACAGTGTGCTCTACAATATAAGTAAAAGTATCAAATTAAATAAAAATACCATTGTAGCGACTGTATTGAGCAATGGCAGTCTGCAAACTCAATTAAACAAAGACAACATAAAATTGATTAAAACAGCCGTAGGCGATAAAAACATAGCGCGTTGCATGATGCAAAACAATTACAGTTTGGGAGGAGAGCAAAGTGGACACTATATTATAAAGCCGTATTCCACAACAGGTGATGGACTGCTCGCTGCTCTGATTTTTGCTCAATCAATATATCAAGACAACAAACTTGTAAATCCCATCAAGCTTGACTTGATGCCACAAAAAACTATTTCACTAAACGCACCAAAGTCTATTATGAATGACTTTGGACTATTACAAATAAAATCAAAGTATGAAATGCTACTGGAAAACAAATGCAGAATGATTGTGCGATATAGCGGGACAGAGCCCAAAATAAGAATAATGATAGAGTGCAATGACCAAAATTTGATAGAGCAAGCAATACAAGAATTTGAAATTTATATTTACAACTACAATCAATTTTTAAACTTTTTGTAAGTTTAAACTCAAAGTACTAGATTTATACTTTAATGAACACAAAAGCAATGAAAACAAAAAACCTTAGTCTTAAAACACTAAGGTCAACATTCACATTTTTATAGTCTAGACATGCTATTTTGCAATCAAATCTCCCACACAGCGTATATAGTAATTCCATCTTTATCCTCTTCACTTATCAATATTGGCCATACCGAAGAAGTCGCATCACTGTTTGTAGTCCATCGCTTAAACACCTGACCTTCTTCAAAACCATCATATGTCGTTGGCACTTTAATTGTACCATTTTCAATGGTTACCCATTGGTCTTCAATTCGTCTTTGTATTGTCAAATCACTGTTTTCTTTACCATCTACTGATAGAGAGATTCTGTCACCCACCTTTACGGATACAGCCGAACTATCCGATTGAGCAAAAACTATACGGACATCGCTTACGACCATTCTATTGCGAGTGCTGTTGATATAAACTGTCAATCCTATTAATGCAATACTGATAGCCAATAATAAAAGCAAACTTGTAAACATAGAAAGCTTTTTTACAGTACTTTTCATCTATAAATCTCCTTTTAAATATCAAAAATATTGAATTTGCAACAATGCATGACAAGTCAAATTTTTTAAACTTGAAATTAAATCTTCCAAACTGCATATAGAGTAATGCCATCTTTGTCTTGGTCACTTATAATCCTAGGCCATTCAGAAGAAGTTGTATCACTATTTGTAGTCCACCTTAAAAAAACTTCACCTTCTACAAAACCATCATATGTCGTTGGAGCTAATATCAACCCATTTTCTATTTCGACCCATTCATTGTTTATTTTTCTCTGAATACTCAAATTTCCATTTTCTTTACCTGGAATTTGTAAAGCAATTTGATCACCAGTCTTTATTACTATTGGACTGTTATCAGACTGTATAAAATCTAATTGGACATCATTGTAAAAAATGGGTTTATCATTACTTTTTAAGTATACTGCTGTTGCAATAAATGTCACGCTTAATGTTAAAAAAAATAAAATTGTCGCAATTGAAAACAATCTGCGAGAAACACTTCTCATAAACTTACCCCTATTGTCTGGTTACCCCTTAGTCAATAAAAAAATAGATAATTAACAATGATTTTATACAATATACCATAAATTTCTACAATTGTCAAAGACTATACTATTAACAAAAAATGAAAAAATAGTATTCAAAATTTACATTACAGTAAAATATTACAACACCCTAATTTGAATTTTTATCCAATTAGGGTGTTTATATTTACCTTTTACTTATTATTGTTATTGTTATTATTTTTCAGCATAGCTTGCAAAAAAGGCGGTAAGTCAGGTTGATAAGCCTCAATGCGTGATGTTGGCATAGTTTTATTTTGTGAAGATTGAACTGTCTGACCAAATTGATTTTGTGGCACTTGCCCATTAGTGTTAAATTGGTTCGTTGATTGTGTAAACTGTCCAAACTGCTGATTTGTTTGTGGATTTACTTGACTAAAACCTTGTTGTTGCTGAAATTGTTGTGAAGATTGTTGAAACTGATTATGTGCAAATTGTTGCGGAGGAGGTTGAACGACATTTTGCGATTGAGGCACTCTTGCAAATGGATTTACTGCATTGGATTGTGATACCGGGGGTCTCGTATACAATGACTGAATAGGTTCTTGATTGTTATTTCTGTGTTCAAAAATGACATCACTACCTTGTTTGTTTACATTCCCGTACAACATTGGTCTGTGCGTTATGATTGGTTGCTCTTTTTCTTTACTGCCATTTTGGCTTATGGGAGCTTCAAATCCTGTCGCAATGACCGTCACAATAATTTCTTCATCTAACGCTTCTCTACTATCTGCCCCAAATATTATCAAAGCTTCTGGGTGTACAACTTCTCTGACCAAATGTGCTGCCTCATTTACTTCGGATAGAGTCATGTCAGAACTTCCCAAAACATTGAGTATGACATGAGTAGCACCTTCGATTGTCGTTTCCAACAGTGGACTCAATACAGCTTCTTTGACAGCATCCACTGTGCGTTTGTCCCCTGTACCTCTGCCTATACCCATATGTGCAAGTCCCTTATTACACATAATTTTACAGACGTCAGCAAAATCTAGATTTATCATAGCTGGTGTGACAATCAAATCAGTTATCCCCTGAATGCCTTGACGCAAAATATCATCTGCGTATTTAAAAGCTTCTACCATTGGCAAGTTATGAGCTACATTCATTAACTTTTCATTTGGGATTACTACAAGCGTGTCCACAACTTTTTTAAGATTTGCAATCCCTTGCTCTGCTGCCAACATGCGCTGTCTTCCCTCAAAACCAAAAGGTTTAGTGACCACTGCGACCGTCAGTTTGCCAAGCTCCTTTGCAATTTGCGCGACCACAGGTGCTGCACCTGTTCCTGTACCCCCTCCCATTCCCGCAGTAATAAATACCATGTCAGCATCTTTGATAGATTCTTCGATAGCTATGCGACTTTCCACAGCGGCTTTCATACCTATTTCAGGTTCGGCACCAGCGCCTTGTCCACGAGTGAGCTTGTCACCAATCTGTATGCGATGCTGTGCTTTTGAAATGTTTAGTGCCTGCAAGTCTGTATTGACAGCAATAAATGATGCACTCTTAATGTTGACAGCAATCATACGATTTATTGCATTGTTCCCACCCCCTCCAACACCTACAACTTTTATAATAGCTGGTGATTTACGGGTCTCTTTTGGTATTTGCATAATTTTTTATTCCCTTTCCTTTCCATTTTTGAAGATATTTAATAGTAAAAGCATTATCTGCCTAAAAGCCAACCAAACAAACTTTTTTTGTTGACCTTTTGTGTAAAATTGTCATTTGAATTTAGTACCATATCCAGCAAACTTATGCTACTAGACAGATGTGGTTTGTTAAAATCATAACAAGTAGGAGCAATGATGTCTATTTTCCTTTCAATAACTTTTGCCAATATGTCTTTTGCACCGCGCATAAAAGATATCCCCCCCCCTGTCAAATATACACTGTACTTACTTGCAAAATCACATTTTTGCAAAGCATTGGTTACTGACTTGCCTATTGCCTTAATTCGTTCTGTCACTAATGCATTTACAACAAAAGAATTATATCTTAGCATATCGTTGCCCTGCACGACCTCATAGTCTTGCTCTTGTCCAACATTTATAGAAAGTTTTACAATTTTTTTTAAACTTTCTGCAATGATATAGGGTATACCAAGGTGTATATTTAAGTCAGCAGCAATGTGAGCGCCACCTACGCTAAAACTGTAATGAGCTGCCAAGCCATCTCCCTTGATTATTGCCACACTTGTACTAAGATAACCACAGTCTATCAAGATTACACCATTGTCTCTCCTAGATTCTTCAAATAAAAATAAACTCTGGGCAACCAAAGCACTACACAAATCCAATTCTTCAACACCCATTGCAGTGCAAATTTCAGTTAACTGATTGACAAGAGCATTTGAGCAAATACTAAATGACAATCGACTAGCTATCTTTGATGCTAACTGCCCATCTGGATTTAAAGTTCGGACAGAATTATCTAAGATATAAGTCAGAGGCTGAATATTTATTATCTTAAAGTCACCATTGGGCAACTGTGAAGTACCAAGTTCATTGATATCCAATAAATCAGCAGAACTTACTTTGCGCCGTTTCCCCAAAGACAGCTCGACATCTTGAACCACAGTTGTACAAAACTCACCTGGCAAACCGATATTGAGCAACCTAACTTTTGTTCTACTGTTATTTTCCGCTGCTTTTAATGCTGATAAAAAGGTTTTTGTCAATTCATTTGGACGCAAGAAAACTCCATTACTAAAACCAGCATAAGCACACTCGCCACGCCCCAAAACATTGATGGTATTGTTTATACCTCGCTCACCTATATATACACTTACACTAGATGAGCCTATATCCATTACCGCTACTTCCAACCAAACCTCCCAAACTAATTATGTTTTGCAATAAACAAAAACTTTTATATAATTTATATATTATAACATATATGGTAACAAATGACAAACAATTTATGGACTGTTTTTGATTTTTTTAATAAAAATTTTAAAATTTTTTTTCAAACTCAACACTCTGCTTTTTTACTTAGCTCATTCAGAGCCCAAGTTGCCATTTGAGTAAATTGCTCTTCTTTTGAAAGTTGCTTTATCCTATCAATTGAGTCAAAATTTTTAGTATTAGCCGAATAAACTATGGACATATTTGTCAAGTATTTTGGTCTCGCATAATTTACTCCTATTATGTCCTTTAAAGGTTTCACTGTGTAAACAGAATCTGCGACAATTTGATTTAAGTACTTTGGTGCTTTGATTGGTTTTATATGGTCATTATGTGGACACACTACTTGACAAGTATCACAACCCAAAAATC
>JAITUJ010000088.1 GCA_031286385.1 Clostridiales bacterium
CACCCTTTCTTTTTTATCTTTTGTACTGTTGAGTACATAACTGCCACTGGACAGTGTACCACTGTACACTCTAAAAAATGATAGGCGACCTACAAATGGATCTGCCATAATCTTAAAGGCTAGTCCACTAAAAGATTCGCTATCATCGGACTTTCTCTCGTCAGATTCACCTTTTTTATTTACGCCTTTCATAGCAGGGACATCAAGTGGAGAAGGTAAATAATCTACAACTGCATCCAACAACTTTTGTACACCTTTGTTTCTATAACTTGTGCCACAGAGTACAGGTACAAACTGCATAGTACAAGTTGCTTTGCGTATACCTTTTTTTATCTCTTCTATGCTTAGCTCAACTCCGTCAAAAAATTTTTCCATCAATTTATCATCGGTTTCTGCGACAGCCTCTATCAACACGTTTCTCAATTTTGCAACTTCTTCTTTTAGGTTGGCAGGAACTTCTTCTGTCTTAATTTCTGTCCCTTTGTCGTTTGTATAAATGTATGCTTTTTGTTCTACAAGATCTACCATTCCCACAAAACTGTCTTCTTTACCAATGGGCAATTGAATAGCAACTGGTCTAGCCCCCAATCTATCTTTCATCATTTTTAGAACATTGTAAAAATCGGCACCGTTTATGTCCATTTTATTTACATATGCCATGCGAGGCACGCCGTGTTTGTTTGCCTGCCTCCAAACGGTCTCACTTTGTGGCTGCACTCCACCTTTGGCACAAAAAACAGCGACAGCTCCATCTAAAACTTTCAAACTTCTCTCTACTTCTACGGTAAAGTCCACATGGCCTGGAGTGTCTATGATATTTATGCGGTGACCATTCCAATGTGTTGTAGTGGCAGCACTGGTTATAGTAATGCCACGCTCTTGTTCTTGCACCATCCAATCCATTGTCGCTGCACCTTCATGCACTTCACCTATTTTGTGCACCTTGCCACTGTAAAACAGTATACGCTCAGTCGTTGTCGTTTTACCAGCGTCTATGTGTGCCATTATACCTATGTTGCGTGTCTTTTCCAACGCATATTCTCTTGCCATTATAAACTCCAATCAAAAAAAATTCATGCTCTTTTTAGAGCAACTTATAAATATTAAACAATTGCTTAACTAGCAGAATGCCCTCAAATTTTAACTACCATCTAAAATGAGCAAATGCTTTGTTGGCATCTGCCATGCGGTGCATTTCGTCCTTTCTCTTAATTGCAGCACCAGTATTGTTGTAAGCATCTAGCAATTCACCTGCTAAGCGCTCCTTCATTGTCTTTTCCCCTCTTTTGCGTGCAAAGTTAACAATCCACCTTATACCCAATGTTTGCCTTCTGTCTGCCCTAATGTCCATAGGGACTTGATAAGTGGCACCTCCCACACGGCGTGCCTTAACTTCCAAACTAGGCATAGTATTTTGCAAAGCTTTGTTAAATACATCTATCCCCTCATTTTTGGACTTGTTTTTAATAATTTCAAAAGCATCATAAACAATGCTCTGTGCAATGCCTTTCTTGCCATCCAACATGATTTGATTGATAAGTTTTGTTATAACTTTGTTGTTGTAAACAGGATCAGGCAACACATCTCTTTTTGGTATATCACTTCTTCTTGGCATTTTTCTCTCCACGCACAAAATTATGTGCAAATTTTTGATAGTTTTTAAAACATGAACTATTAAAGCTTACTCTATTTTGGTTTTTTAGCTCCATACTTCGATCTACTTTGCATTCTCTTTGCTACACCGGCAGTATCCAATGCACCCCTGACAATGTGATAGCGCACACCGGGTAAATCTTTTACCCGTCCGCCCCTTATCAAAACCACACTGTGTTCTTGCAAATTGTGACCAATTCCAGGAATGTACACGGTACCTTCATTTTTATTCACCAAACGCACTCTGGCTATCTTGCGTACAGCAGAATTTGGTTTCTTTGGAGTCGTAGTGGTCACAGAAAGACACACTCCTCTCTTTTGTGGACAACGGTCCATTATTGGACTCTTGGACTTAAACACAATCTTTTCTCGTCCTTGTCTTATCAATTGATTTACACTTGGCATTTATTTCTCCTTAACACATGCTATCTAAAAAATATTATACTTTCACTCAAACAAAAACCCGCCTATATAAAGCGACTACTGTTATCGCCTGCAAACAATATCAGTGGCGACAAACTGATTTACATCTACTAAAAAACTATAAAAAGCAGCAAATTGACACAACGCTCAAATCTATATACAAAGCAACTTTGCTATAAAGGAACGCCTACGCAACCAGCCTTGACATCTATACCCACAGCTAAACCCAAACTTTTACTGCTACTAACTTTTAGTAGCTCAACTTTTGACTGTCTGCACAAGTTCTGCAACTCATGAAAATAATCACTGTCTGTATCAATAGCTACAATTACTTGCTTCAACATGCCCGCCAATAAAGCCTTTCTGACCTGTTGCAAACCGACAATCAAGTCAATCCTATCCATCAAGTGATTTAAATTTTGACTTTCAAAATTGCTAATAACAACAATTATAACAAAACGGTTGTGTTTTGTCAAGCATATAGTGTAAACAAGTTGAAAAATACATTTGATATTTTTACCAAAAAATTTTGCAATCTCAATTTATTTTTCAATTTGCACTTAACCTAAATTTTTAAAATAAAAAATTTACTGAAAAACACTTGCTTTTTTATCAAAATAAAAAAATTAGGAATTACAGCATTTAACAAAACACAAGGTGGCAAAACAAGAGTGAACTTACATTTTAGCAAGCTCACTCTTACATTTTACAAAAAAGTTGTCAACAAAAATTATTTACTACTTGCTCGTTTTTTTACAAGAACTGTTATACTCGCACCGATTAACGCGCCAATGAGAATGATTATACCAAAAAATATGATGGTAGGTACTATACTAGGATTGCTATTTAATGGGTCTTTGATGACAACTTCAAATTTTGTCTGATAGGTAACTTCACCCACACTAAACTGCGCCGTTATTGTCGCTTTTCCTTGACTTACACCGGTTACTAGACCATTTTGTGATACATCGACAACTTGAGCATCACTTGTGGACCATACCAAAGCCTCAAATGTTATAGGACTAAGCATAGCTGTCAACAAGGTTGACTCTCCCACAAATATTGACTTTTTGCCGTCAACTTTTGCATCAACTTTTGTGTCACTTGGCAAAACCTTAACCTCTATCTCATGACTGATAGTCTTAGCTTGATGTCCCGTTTGGCTGTTGTTGAGCACAATTACAAAATACCAATTAGACCCTACCTCACTTGTAGGAGGGTAAAATTCAGCACTGTCAACACCCTCAATAAGCAGCCCGTTGTCAATTTTATCGTCCCCTGATACATTGGTCACAAACCACATATAGGACAGAAATCCACCACTTGGAGGTAAAAACGCAGACACTGTCAAGTGTGCAACGCCCCCTTGTAGTACAGTTTGACTTTGCGGAGGATTTTGTATAAAAGCATAATCGGGAATCTGTGGCGGTGGAGGTAGAGGCCCAGCATCACCGTCAAATGTAAGCGTCACACTTACAAAACTTATACCTAAATTGCCACTGCCTGTACCTCCAAAATTACTTCCAGCTTGATAAATCAAAAACACTCCATCAAATAATCCATTATCTTTATACAAGTCATCTGCTGAAAATTGAGTTGTAACCTCATTCAATGTCGTAGTGTCAATCGTAAAAGCATCTCCATTTGCCTGTTCTACCCCATTGGCACTTGCGTGCACCATCATAGTTTTGCTAGACTGTTCTGCACTTAAAGCGGCTGCTATGTCAATATTAATATCTACCAACTTAGCACCACTTTTACTGTACTGTGGAACTTCGAACCATACAGAACGCTGTCTATCACTTGCCGTGCCATTTTGACTAGCTGCACTCCCTCTCAAATCCAATATTTTGGAAAAGCTCTGTCCAAAAGCTTGACCGCTGTAATTCTGCACTCTGACACTGCCCCCTGATGAATGGTTGCGAACGGACATAAATTGATTGGTACCAATTTGCGTGTCCCCACGACTTATGTCACCCAACTGTAAATCGTCGGCGTTAAAGTTAAATTGCCATTTAGGACCGCTTGGCGGTGGAGGCTCTACGATATCTGGACTATCGCCCACCAGCGTAACTTTTACCAAAAATATCCGAATACTGCCATTCCACCAAAAGCTATGACTGCCTGGATTCAAATTGTCCATGCTCACTTTTGTGGTTTCTGTATTGTTACTGGAACCAGCCCAACCTACAAATTCCACATTTTCTTTATCATCAGAAAACACAATACCTCTGTCAGACAAATCTCCCTCACCTTGACTTGTAGTGTGCAAAGCCCAAACTGTCAAACTAGCCATGTTATTTATTGGGACATCAAAACTTACATTGCCTTGACTCTGATTACCTGCACCCTGCGTGGTCAAAGCACCAGTCACTAAATCACCGTCCACAAGCCTTGAATGGTTTGTTATTTCCATTGGAGTGGACGAACCCTGTCTACCATTCAAAGTAAAAAAATTACTTTGCCCAACTTGCACTGCTGTGTCATTTTGGAAAATAGTGCCTATTTCCCTTGGAGTAAATTCTCTCGTCCAAACTGAATCAAGTTCCAAATTTACCCCCCCCCCGATAAAAATGTCTATTGAATTTTTATGAAAGTTAAAACTAGAAAAGCATAGCCCAAATGACAGAATTAAGCTTAGAATACAACATGTAACTATGGATTTTTCCTTTATTTTCATACTATAATCCCCCATTCCCTTTGCACTCCTGCAAGTGCTCTTACTGTGAGTTCTGCCAACTTTGCTTCTTGCACACCTACATCACTCAATGTATCACTTACCGCAGCCAATGGTTTCCACCCTTGTGGTCCCGTTGTGTTTGGTTTAGCGTTTGCAAGGGCATCTTGGGCACTTATATAAAAATCTATAATATTGATAGGAAAACTCTGCGCACTATCAAAAGGCGTAAATGTGTAGGAAGCCCAAAGTTTGTTTATCCTACCATTGTTTGTCTTTGTTGCACTTTGCCCACTGTATTCAAATTCATGTTGCCAAGGCATAGCTGTGACTTTACCAAACCTATCCAAAAATTGGTCAGCTTGCAACACTCTACCCGTCAATTTTTGTTGCAACTGTTTTTCCGTTACACTGGTAATCACAATGCCTGGATAATCATTGCTTAAAGAATTTTCAAAAGGTTGATTGTTGGATGCCGACATTTCACCGGACTGTATATAAGGTCTTTGAACATCAATAAATGTGTTGCCCTCTGCAATTACATTTGCTCTATGTCCTGCACCAACTCCATAAGTCTTGGAGGACTGGTAGAGATTGTTAAACACATGCAAGCTACCGTTACGCAAGCGCGGTGTACGGCTACTAGTCCCTTCAAAAAAGTTGTGATGAAATGTGCCGTGACCCATAAGTTGAGTTTCTGCTCCACCTATAAGGCTAGTTTTACCGCCTTCCAAAAAGATGTTATAGCTTACAGTAAAGTTGGTCGCACCATTGTTGATATCCACAGTGCCATCTCCTTTTGTGTGGTCAGCAGCACCCAAACCCACACTGTACCGGTCTACACCGTGACCAAAGGTATTGTGATGTACCCAATAATGACTGGCTTGATGAGGAGTGCTGCTTGTTGCTCCAAAATTTGTAGCATCGTTAAACCACTTGTCAAACTTTAAGTTTCTAATTTCAATGTTTTGTACATCGTCCCCAGAAAAATCCAATCCCCAACCTTCTATATAAGCGTCTGTTCCTATCCCCTCCACAGTTATGTTGTGTGCGTTCCTAAAAGGAACTTCGTGAAATGGCCTACTTTGAGCAACCGCTCCCTCTGTCGGACCCAATTTGTATTTTGCAGCATCTGGAATGTCACTGTAATCTCCAATAAATTTTCCCATTGAACCAACCTTACCTACTATACGAATTATCAAATTGTGCCGGTCATTTGGAGTATTGGGTGCTTCTGTATTAAATCTATTCCAGTTCAAACTTTGGTTCATATTCTCATTCGTAACATAAACAACTTGTGCATCTTTGGAAACTGTACCATTCAAATTGTATCCTCCTGTCGTATTTTTCAGTCCATTGACATAGTTGTCAGAAAAAGCGTACCCTTGCCTATCAAAAGCAAGCGCAACTATATTGTTTTGACTAGCTACAATGTTGTTTGTAAGGCTATCCACACTTTTTACACGCAATGCGTACTTAACACCTGGTGTATTATTTAGACCAGGGACATCAACGCGCCATAAATTTACTCTGCTGTTTATTTGGCGTACCAATTCTTTATCTACTGGTTTCCAAATACCCGTACCCAATTGCAAAATTTCTGCTTTAAAGCTTTGCATCTCAACTGGTGCCATCCATTCCAAAAAAACATTTTCATACCACACCCCACCATTCACTTTTGTAGGGATATCTACCGATTGGAGATTTTGTATATTTACAACTATTTGTCCTAAAAATCCCAAAACACGATTTGCCACTGTATCGGAAAATGCCTGCTTTGCAACATTTTCGTTGTCAAACTCTATCAAGGTGAGTGTAGCCACTATCCTTTGATAACTAGCTTCGCTCACTTCAACTTTGGGGTCATTTGTGAGGTAAACTTCATCTGCCCAATTTTGCAAGCTTTGACACAAACTCGTGCTACTTGGTAAAACAAATGCCTGTTCTTGCACCCTTTTTGGTGTACAACTGACAAAAATCACGCTGACAAAAATGAGCACAAAACCAAAAAATAACCCTGCAAACCACTTATTTGTCTTTATCACAATACTTTACTCCTATAAAAATTATTTTTATATAAAGATAATATAAAATATAAGTATATCATCTTTATATTGAATGCATTAATTATACCATAAAATCTAAAAAATTATATGGACAAAACGGACTCAAAATCTGGACAAAACGGACATTAATTTTGTTTAGCTCAAAGCAATTCATTAAGAACTTTTCAGCAATGCTGTGCATTTTTTAAATTCAAACTAAAAGTTGAAATGCACTGTATTTTTTACAGTGCATTTTAACTTTAATGTAGTTATATATAAAACAAATTTTAATCATTCCAGCCACCTTCACTAGTAGATGTCATATCTATCCAAAAACTACCAGAATCATCTTGATACCATGTCAAGACAATCAAAATATTGTCTGCGTAATAATTAAATCTTGTTCTACCGCTCACAATAATCGTATTGTTGTCTTGTTTGACTATACCCACTATACCATCTTTTAAATAGTAATCTGAAATATATTCAAAATCTTTATCAATCTCTAATTTAACTGTTCTAGTGTCTATCTTTACATAAGACTTTACAGTGTGCAACGGTGGAAATAACAAGGAATAAGACATCTCAAACTCTGCAACAGGAAGTACAATATTGTAAGAATTACTTGTACGATTTACAATAAAAAAATATACCCAACTGCGTTCTAGTTCTTTTGATAACAACAGTGCCGGTCTTTGCTTTTGTTCTACATTGGCATTTAGATACTTGACTTCTACAATCTCGCATTCAAATCCATAGCCTTGCTTCATGCCCTCACCAATATCTTGCAAGGTTACATTGGAATCAGATACATCAAACCAATAATCACCCAACTTACTTTTAGTAGAACTTATATCAATACCGCTGTCATTCAATCTTAATTGGTACTGATGATTATAATCCCATATAGAATCCCATTGAAATCTTTTATTTTCAAATAACACTACAAGATTTATAATCAACTTTATTAGCAAAAACCCTATTAAAAGCACATTGAGAATGATTGAAAAATAAAACAAACCACTATTTTTTTTACTAACCATGTCCCACCCCCTAGAATTCAAAGAACAATATAAATATATTTTTTTCTATCTGTCATATTTCCCACTTCCTAATACTCAATATGCAGTCTACTACCTTACAAAAATGTATCTCCTGCTACCCATGGTCATTGTATGTCATACTCCAACCGTAATGCGCACATATCCAATAGTTGTCATGAGTCTGTACAAACAAATGTCATGCGCTTGTCTGTCTGTTTGATGTATTGTCACAGCATGATTCATTTTCACATTTTCTATTGAATCTGTCAAATGCATATTAAAAACCAAATTTAACTACCCATCACCAACCACCATTTGTAGTGGACACCATATCCATCCAAAAAGCATTATCATCCGTTTGATAATACTGTAAAATAATTTTGATGTCATCCCATTCCCAGCCTTCTTTGCCGCCAGAAATCCTAGTACGCCCCCAAACTGTTATAGTCAAATTTTTAGAATCTACACTACCTATTATGTTATCTTTTTGATAATAGCTAGCAATGTAGTCAAATGTCGCGTTGACTTTGAACTTGGCAGTACGCCTATCAACCTTTTCACTGGACAACACCGTATGCACAGCAGGGAAAAGTAGCTGATATGGCATACCAAAATAAAAAACTGGCAAAAGCACTTCAAAAGCGCTCTCTCTGTTTACTTCACTCTCTGCGTCCACAATCAAAAAAAATGCAAAACTGTCTTTAAGTTCTTTGGACAATAAAATTGCAGGTGTGGCTTTTTGATCATCTTGGTATCTAAAGAATTCTATAAATTCTACTTCATATATTCCTTGGTCTTTGTATGCATCGCTCAAATTTTGCAAACTAACACTTTTATCAAAAGTAAAAAACTGCCTGCCTCGCGAATTATACTGTGTCCCACCTCCCAAATTGACATTATGCGGTCTAAACTTATACTGCTGGTGATAGTCCCATACATAGTCCCAACCAGTAGACTTATCAAAAAAAGGTACAATGAGCGTTAAGAACAGTCGAATCAACAAAACCAATATAACTATGGCATTAAATACCAAGGACAATATAAATATAAATTTTTTTTTATCTGTCATACCCCCCCCTTAATACTCAATGTGCAGTCTACTGCCTTGTAAAAATGTATCTCCTGCTGCCCAGTGGTTATTGTACAAAGTATCCCAACCGTAATGCGCATTTATCCAATAGTTGTCATAAGTCTGTACAAACCAAATGTCGTGCGCTTGTCTGTCTATTTGATGTATTGTTATGGCATGATTTATTCTCTCACTGTAATCTGGACGATCCATGCGAGCAAACAATATTACAGGCTTACCCCTATTCACAATATCAAAAAGTGTAGATAATAGAGGTATAAGTCCTGATTCCATTCTAGGTACAAAACTGGACATTCTTGCAAAATAGTTGAATAGAGCTAACGCAATTACATCAGAATAGCTATCGTTAGCCCATCCATTTTGTATCTCTTCGACAAACTGCCGATTAAACCCTTTGGGGGCATAACGAGAATCGCCAGTAACTTGACTTGCATGCCAAGCTATGATAGCTCCTGCCACATAACCACAATTGCCATTTATATTAAATCTATCTGTATCTGTATCCAATACCACATCTCGCCTATTTATTTTTGCATTTTGTGTATAGCCTTTTGACTGAATTGTTCTCTGTTCTATCCCTGCAACAATATTGGCATTTAGCGCAACGCTGTCCGCTACCAATACTTGATTTTGCACTTCATCAACTTGCAAAGTTTCTTCAATCACTGTGTGCTGATATAAATACCCTTCGCGTGGCTGTATGGACGGCATTACATAGTAGTTGGTAGCACCGCCGTAAATAAAATCTCCATCCAAATTGTGCCACGGTGAATTCGCTTTGGCATTTTTCTCCAACACTTGTGTCAGCGTACCATCATATATCAAAAATCCACAAGGGACAAACTCCACTACCCAATACATATTGTAAGCAAAGTCTCTCAATGATACAATCTTGTCAGCCTTAAAATCAATTACTTCATCTCCAAATGTGACGAATAAATCGCTGTAAAATTAACTCTCCACACCAGGAACTTGCCGTTCTAGCTCATCAGCACCCATCTCAAAGCTAGTAGACTGCGTTTGCGCTACAATTGGTAAATTTGAATACTGCATTGTAGACAATCCTATATTCACAGATACCAACAACATCAATAGTCCCAAAAATAAAGCAGTCTTTTGTGTGCATTTTACTCTAAACATAAATCCTCCCAAAAAATATTTTAGACAGTAAAATTTAACTCTACAAAAATTTATAAAATACTTTAAAAAATTCATTTATGTCGTATTCAATTATATAACCTTTCAATTATGCAATGTTTTTTACAGAATTAAATATACTCACTTTATTAAAAGTATCACATATAATACAAAATATGTCAAGTGAAAAACCTACTAATAATCTGGACAAAACGAACTTTTTTGCTTGCCAAAAAAAACTTTTAATGATACAATAAAAGCATGCAACACACTGTTATATTTGGAATATTGTTGACAATCATCAACAATGGTCAAGTGACACGCCAACAACTTGCCCAAAAGTTTGAGATTTCTCTCCGAACTGTTGCACGGTACATACAAATACTACAAGCTGCACAAATTCCAATCTTGTGCAGTCCTGGGCGTGGCGGCGGAATAACGATTGCAGAAGACTATACTCTGGAAAAAGGGTTTTTAACAAAAGAAGAAAAAGTAAGACTTGTGACTTGCATAAAGGCAACTGCCCCTACTTTTAATGACACTTTAAATGACCAAATTTTGCAAAAGCTCAACGAAGCCGCAAAAAGACACAGTACAAGTTATCTGTTAAAATCAGATACGCTGTATATTGACATAAAAGGCTGGGGAAATCCTCAATTTTACCGTGCCAAAATTTCTGTAATAAATCAGGCGATTGCTGAGGACAAAATACTCAAATTAACTTATTGCAATAGGTACAATATTTCTGACGAACGACTTTTTGAGCCCTACACCGTTGTGCTAAAAGATGGGGTGTGGTATGTATATGGGTATTGTTACAACAAAAATGACTATCAGATTTTTAACTTGTCACGGATAGAATCCATGAGTAAAACGGAACAGAATTTTACAAGGCGTGCTGACGCTGATGTGTCACACAAATTGTATTCAGAATTTGAAGAGACAAAAGTAAACTTACAGATAGAATTTAGCAATTTGCGTCTACTGGACATAGAGCAGTGGCTAGGCACTGACAGCATTTGCAAATCAGAGTTGAGGTATACTGCAACAGCAGTAGTATCCGGTGGGACTAAACTGATATCCAAACTCATGTCTTTTGGCAGTGACATAAAAATAATTTCTCCAAGCTATATTAGAGAAGAGTTAATCACAGAGTGTCAACGAATGGTAAACTATAACACCTAAATTTGCGTCAATCTCTTTATACTTACGCCCAAATTTGACAGTTCACTTTCTATATTGTAATACCCCCTGTCTATATGATAAATGTCACTTACTGTCGTCTGTCCTTTTGCAATCACACCAGCCAAAACCAATGCAGCGCCCCCTCTCAAATCTGTTGCATTGACGCAGTTACCTACTAACTCGGGCACTCCAATAACTTTGGCAGAATTGCCTACAACTTTAATATTTGCTCCCAAATTTTTTAGTTCTTTACAGTAATTAAATCTGTTTTCAAAAAGATTTTCTACAATAGTGGTCTGCCCCTTTGCTACACTTTCCATTACCATAAATTGTGCTTGTAAATCTGTTGGGAAGCCTGGATACGGTCTAGTTACAATTCGCTTTCTTGCTGTTTGTCGTGCATTTGACTTCAACCTTACTGCATCTTTGCTTATTGTTATGTTGCAACCTTTGTCTTGCAAAATTTTTAGTGGGGCTTGCAGGTGCAAAGCATTAGATTTTTCAATACATATGTCACTACCCGGTATGGAGGCAGCCAATGCTAAATATGTCCCGGCAACGATTCTGTCTGCAATTGGCGTGTAGCGTATACTGTTAAAAGATTTCCCTCCATTTATTACAATTGTATGCGTGCCTGCTCCTTCTATGTCCCCACCCAATGCGTTGATAAACTTTGCTAAATCTTCGACCTCTGGTTCTTGTGCTGCATTTTTTATTGTTGTAATGCCCTTGATTCCACTAGCTGCCATCATAATATTTTCCGTAGCACCCACACTGGCAAAAGGCAAATGAACTTGCCCACAACTCAAAAATTTTTTGGTACATATCAACTCACCATCTTTAATCTCAATGTCAAATCCCAATTTGTTCAAACCATTTATATGTATGTCTATTGGGCGACGACCTATATTACACCCTCCTGGAAACCCCATTTTTGTTAGTCCTGTACGCACGCTCAAAGGACCTAACAAAAAAACAGAGGCTCGCATTTTTTTGGCATATTGTCTTGGTACAATACCAGTATTGAGATTTTGGCAGTTTATAAAAATTGAGTCACCATCTAGTTGAACTTTGCTACCCAAACTCTGCAATAGTGCCAACATGTCCAAAATATCATTGGTAGGTTTACAGTTTGCTATCTCTATGTCACAGCTTGTCAAAGTGCAACAGGCCAAAATTGGCAACACAGAATTTTTGGCGGCATACAACTTGACAGCTCCTTTTGGGATAGAACCACCCTTTATCACTAGTTTTTCCATATTTCATAATATGAAATATTATTT
>JAITUJ010000002.1 GCA_031286385.1 Clostridiales bacterium
CTCATGTAGATTGTGGTGATTTTGTAGTTGTCATAAATACAGATAAAGTTAAACTGACTGGCAAAAAACTTGATCAAAAAATTAAATTTAGTCACAGTCAATATATGGGCGGAGCTAAATTTAAACTATACCGCAAGTATATGTCAGAATCAAGTGATGATGCCGTATACGAAGCTATTCAAGGTATGTTGCCAAAGACAAGGCTAGGTAGAAAACAACTCAAAAAAGTTCGATGTTATAAAGATGCAAATCACAAGCATGAAGCCCAACAGCCGAAAAATTTTGAGCTAGTTAAATGACATAAAAATAAAAAGGATTTAAAAAAATGGCATTGAAGAAAACAACAAAGAAAATTCAATTTTGGGGGACAGGGCGTCGCAAATCTGCTGTGGCGAGAGTTAGATTGTTGCCCGGCGTTGGTGAGATAAGCATTAACAAACGCACAATGGATGATTACTTTGGTTTAGATACACTTAAATTTATTGTAAATCAACCGCTTTTAGAGACAAATGCAAAAGACAAATATGATATAATAGTAAATGTCAGCGGTGGAGGATTTACAGGGCAAGCTGCTGCAATTCGACACGGAATTGCAAGGGCTTTGGTAGTTGCCGACCCTATGAATAGACCAGCTTTAAAAAAAGCTGGATTTTTGACAAGAGACCCTCGCATGAAAGAGCGCAAGAAATATGGTCTCAAAAAAGCAAGGAAAGCTTCTCAGTTTAGCAAGAGATAGTTTAAGCATCTGTGTAAATTGGCAATTTTTTGTTGTACTTGTGCAATATGCTCACGAACAAGCAAATTAAAATAATTACACTTAGCAATACAGTTTAGGGTTGTAAAGTATGTGTTTATGAATTTACTTTTAAGTGTATTTGCTTTATATTTTTGTAAAAGACTTTTTATATGATTAAAATACAACAGTTTGGCAAGTTGTCAGATGGGCAAGTAGCTAGCATTTATACAATTGTAAACAAAAATGGCAATAGATTGTCAATTACCAACTATGGTGGGCGTGTTGTATCATTTTTGATAAAAGATAAAATTGGTGATTTTCATGATTTATTGCTAGGTTATGACGACTTAAACGGTTACATTGAGGATAAGCACCTTTTAGGTGCCAATATTTGCTACAATCTTGTAACAAATATCGATGACATTAAAAATTCAGATAGTGTATTTTTTGATAAATCATTATGGGATGTCGTCACTGCTGGACAGGAAGGAGAAGAGTCTATTGTTTTAAGTAATAGTTATTTGATAGATGAGCAAAACAAACTAGATATAAGTGTTACATATAGTTTGAGTGAAGACGATCAAATAATAATAAAAGAATGGGCTCACAGTAGTTGTGATGTTTGTTGTGATTTTGTTCAGTCGTTATTTTTTAACTTAAACAGCCAGACAAGTATAGAAGCTCATACCGCTGTGGTAAATGCTGATATGTGTAGTGCTACAAACAAAGGGTTTTCAGCAGAGGAATTTGAGCAAGTTAAAGGTCGTGTAAACTTGAATAAACCAAAATCATTTAAAAATCTGTCAGCGGCAAAGCATAGTCTTATTAAAAATGCTGATGGTCTAGATTTGTATTATCTGTTAAGAAATGATGGTGTAAAAGCAGATGAAAAAGACAGAGATCTGTACTATGTAGGTCGTGTGCGTGGCAGAACACTTGGTATAAAAATGGAAGTTTACACTACTAAACCTGGGTTGTATTTATACACAGCCAATAGATTTGATGGTTTGTTGGGCAAAAAGCAGGCTACAATTGAGTCAAATTTTGTTCAGCCGTTAAATGATTTTGACAATGTAAATTCCAGAAAAAATTCAATATATGACAAACATTCAGGTTTTTGTATAAGCCCTACTACACACAGAAATATTGTTAAATCTAATGAACAATACAAAAATTGCACAGTTTATAAGTTTGTAACAAGGTAATATTTGATATTGAAAAAATATAATTAAGGCAAGGTAGGTCTATGACTTTTAGGTTGTAGGTCTTTTCGTTTGTTTTTTGACGGTTGGATGAGCAATAAAATGTACTTAGGAAAAGTTATGATAAAGATTTTTAGATGAATTGTTAGATTTTTGCAGTACACTTTGTTATTTAGCTAAGCTTGACATTTGCATGTTTGTGTAGTATATTAATATCATGGTGCTAAGTGGGGTTGTAGTCAGTATAAGATACCGCAATGAAAGCAACGGTTTTACCATCGCTATTGTCGAAGTTGAAAGCGAACAAGTTGTTTGTACAGGTAATATTGCACACTGTGTAGAGGGGCAATCTATACGCTGTGAAGGTTCATATACTGTGCACCCAAAGTTTGGAAAGCAATTTAAAGCTAATAGAGTAGAGATAGAAGCCCCAAAAAGCGAAGATTCTATTGTTAAATATTTGGGTAGTGGGTTGATAAAAGGCATAGGTCCAAAGACTGCAATGAACATTGTTAGCAGGTTTGGCAAAGATACGCTAGATGTTATTGAGTTTACTCCCAATAGGCTTTTAGAAGTAAGAGGTTTAAGTAAATTAAAAGTAGACGAATTGGCAAGTTCTTTTATGTCAGTAAGGTACATGCAGCAAGCCATAATTTTTTTGCAAAGCAAAGGTTTGGGTTTGAAAAATGCTATGAAAGTATTTGAACTCTATGGCAAAAAAACTGTGTCAATTATCACAGAAAACCCATATAAGCTGATAGAAGATTTAGATGGTATTGGGTTTATTACAGCAGATAAAATAGCAAAAGAAGTAGGAATTTCATTTGACAGTGATTTTAGAGTTAGAGCTGGACTCATTTATGTTTTACGCAGGTCAGCAGAAAAGGAGGGCAATACTTTTTTGCCTTTTGATACCAGCATTGTCCAAACTGTTCAATTGCTTGGACTCGAAAATGATGAAAAAGTTAAATTATTAATTGATGAGTTGACTTTGGATTATAAGATAAAAGTTTTTGCTGTAGATGATGTTAAAGTTATCATGTCTATGACATTTTTTCAGACAGAAAAACAAATAGCAGTAAAACTATTGGCGTTGTTGAGAGAAGCAAATGTTCTCAATTTTAGCTATGAACAAGATGTACGAGAATATGAAAATATCAACAAAATAAAATTGCATAAAAATCAAGTGTTGGCCATTGCAGATTGTTTTAGACACGGTGTCTGTGTTGTCACGGGAGGACCGGGTACTGGTAAAACCACTATAATACACAATATATTGAGTGTATTTAAAAAAAACAACTTGCGTGTCGTGCTTTTAGCCCCCACAGGCAGAGCAGCCAAGAGAATGTATGAGAGTACAGGACAAGAGGCTAGTACCATACATAGAGCATTGATGTTTGGAAGTTTAGCATATTCTAATTCGCCAGAGATTTTAGCAGCTGATGTGGTCATTGTAGATGAAATGTCTATGGTAGATATCTTTCTGTTTAGGAATTTGTTAAATGCAATAGCGGTAGGTACAAAGTTGATATTATTAGGAGATAAAGACCAATTGCCAAGTGTGGGCCCAGGTAATGTTTTGAGAGATATTTTGTCCAGCAATTGTATACCAACAGTTGAGCTTAGCTTTATATATAGACAAGGCGATAAAAGTCTAATTGCACAAAATGCTCACGATATAAACAGCGGAATTATGCCAAAGTTGCACAGCAAGCAAGCCGATTTCTTTTTTGTAACAGAAAATGACAGTGAGCAGTTGGCAAATAAAGTTGTAGACCTCGTTGTAAAGAGATTGCCAAAATTTTTGCAAATTGAATCTCAAAAGATTCAAGTCTTGTGTGCTTTAAAAAGTGGAAATAATGGAATAATAAATATAAACAAGTGTATTCAAGAACAACTAAATCCTCAACTTGAAAGATTGCAGATACAGACAGATGACTTTGTATTTAGAGTAGGCGACAAAATAATGCATACTGTAAACAATTATCAGTTAAAATGGCGTCGTAGTGTGCATTCTTTTTCAGAAAAAGGACAAGGCGTATTTAACGGGGATATGGGGTATATAAGCAATATTTTTGACACTGGTGAAATGGAAGTAGTATTTGAAGATGGTAGGGTGAGTATGTACAGTGTAGAAGACAGATTGCAACTTAGCTTGGCTTACGCTATTACCATTCATAAAAGCCAAGGGAGTGAATTTGAGGCCATCGTTATGCCTGTAATATACAGTAGTCCAATGATGATGACTCGCAATTTGCTGTACACTGCCATAACTCGTGCCAAAAAAACTGTGGTGTTGTGTGGAAGTGAAAATGCTGTTAAACGCATGGTTGACAACAACTATATTGCATTGAGATACAGTGCGTTAAACTGGTTTTTGAACACATTAAAAGCAGAAAAATTATAAATAAATATGTATAAAGCAATACTGTCAAAGTTAAAAAAAGCACAGAGTAATGTCACAATAGGTGTCAACAGATATCCTTTTTTGGCTACTATTTTGTTGTTGATTTTTGCAAATTTATTAATGTTGATTGTAGCTGCGTGTTTGGCAATGTCATTGGATAGAGAAAGTTATACAAATTTTTTTTTCACACTTGTGCAAGTCGCCGAATGGTTAGTTATTCCAGGTGCTGCTTTGATTCCCAAAAATCTAGTAATAAGAGCATTGTCAGTCATTGTTTTTATGATTGGCCTTGTAATGTTTAGCGGCGTTATTATTGCAATGACGACTACCAAAGTGCGTTCTTTTATGCTTACAAAAGCTGAAGCTACGGGCAGACTTAAACTAAACTATCATTATATCATACTAAACTACAATGACAAAGTACCCGCTTTGCTTATGGATATGATGCACAATGATGTAGATGACACAGTGCTCATTTTGTCCAATAAAAATAAACAATTTTTGGATAAAATAATCAAACACCAAACAAAGCAGAGGATACAAAGACCCACAAGCAAAGTCAATCTAATAGTCAGAAGTGGCAACCCACACAGTGTAGCAGAATTGGCAGATATATGTTTGTCACAATGCAAGGCAGTGTTGATTGTTCATGACCAAAGAGATATTGAAAAAGACAGTGTGGATTTAGATGTTTTGCAACTTCTATTGACTGTTTCAAGCCAGGAGATGTCAAAAGAAAGTCACATTGTAGTAGAAACACAGTCATTTAAAATGCGTCAGGTTATGTATGATATGCAAAATGCTATTCCCTCCCTTATGTGTAAAAAAATTAGCTCATACAGCTATGATAAGCTTTTAGGACAGTTTTTGGCTACTTCTATTTTGCGTCCAAACTTGACAAGTGTACTTTATGACTTATTGTCTTTTGTAGATTTTAGCATTTATGACAGTGACCGTGCACAGCCACTAGAAGATTATCTTGTCAAATTTACAGACAGTGTCCCGATATATTCAGCAAATGGCAAAACTTTTGCGATAGCACAATCACAAAAAGCACTATTTTCACAACGCTCTAATTTACTAAAAATAGATAGACGGCTAGTACCGATTGCATATATTTGCAATCAAGAAATTGTTTACTATATTTTGGGTGATAATAATAAATATCAATTTATGATGCAGAGCATAAAAAAAACCAATCCCAAAGCAATATGTAGAAGCTATAAATATGAAGAGTTAAATAAATTTGTAAAAGATTTACATGAACCAAAGAGAAGGACTGCTGTCGTATTATCCGATATGCAAAGTGATGACAATGTCATTTTAGCATTGATTGAATTAAATAAACACTTTGGTTTAAATCCACCTTTTGAGATTGTTGCAGAAATCAAAGACCCTAACAAGCAGATAAATATTGAGCAATTTAATGTAAATTCTGTCATTGTATCCAACAAAGTTGTGAGTTTTTATGCTTTGCAGAATATGGTAAAAAAAGAGGCAAGTTGGTTTTATGAAACTTTGCTTGATCACAAAAATGGAGAATTTAATATCTGGTCAGAAAAAGCAATGTACATTTTTGATTTTTTAGAGAGCCAGTTGATTTTTGATTCGTATGCAGAATTTATTCATGCAGTTTTCTTTGGTAGCCAAAAAAGAATGATGCCCATAGGAATATCTGGACAGCAAGGCAATACTTTTTTTTGTTTTGGGTTGGACCAAAAAAGAGAATTTGTTTTAAAACCAAGTGACAGTTTGATATATATACATTACAGTTGATAGTATAAAATTAAAAGTTTTGAAGTGAGATTACACTGACATTCAAGGGGGAATATGTCCGTTTATTTAAAAAAAATTAGCAAGTTTTATGCACACAACTTGATATTGAATAATATAGACCTAGAAATATATGATGATGAGTTATTGTGCATTTGTGGGCATAGTGATAGTGGCAAAACGACTTTGTTGCGACTCATTGCAGGGCTGGAAAGTCCGACATCGGGGAGCATTTATTTTGACAACATACAAGTAAATGACAAGCCTGCAAAGGACAGAAATGTAGCCATGATTTTTGCAAAAAGTCCACTAAACGACAATTTGACAGTTTTTCAAAATCTTGCATTTGGGTTAAAAATACGCAAGTTTGGAGTGGACGAAATAGATAAAAAAGTAATACAAATTGCTGGTATTTTAAAACTGACGTCGCACTTAAATGTAAAAACTAAATTGCTAAGCGCAAAAGACAAGTTTGCTACGCAATTGGGCAGAGCTTTGGTGAGAGAGCCAAAAATTTTATTGCTCGATAACCCGTGTGATACTTTAAATAAAAGCGATAGTTTATACTGCCAAGATTTAATAGTCAACATGCAACTTTTGTATAAAATTAGCTTTGTATATGTAACAAGTGATGTGAAACAAGCTTTTAATGTTGCTGAAAGAATACTGATAATCAATCAAGGTGAAATTCAACAAGTTGACATAGCAAAAAATATTTATCACAACCCAAACAATACTTTTGTTGCTAGTTTAGTTGGATTCCCTCAAATCAATTTTTTTGATGCAAAATTACATTTAAAAGATAATGAGCTAGTATGTAGTTTTGGGACAACTTATCTTGCTCTTGAAGACAAGCTCCGTCATAAACTTGTCTTTGATAGCTATATAGGCAAAAATGTCATTTTGGGTGTGAGAGCTGAACATTTAAAATGTCTGCAATTAGATCTGGTTGCAGACAAAAATTGTGAAAATACTCTTTCAAATCTAAACTGTTTTTTTGCAAGAGTAGTAACTTTTGAGAATTTGGAAATAGGCAAATTGTTGTATTTAAAGGTAGAAGGTCAAAGCAATATCATTGTTGTCCGCACAGATAGAAGTGTAGAAAAAAATGATATTATCTGTGTTGAAATTGACACAAAGAATGTAAAGCTTTTTGACAGCGTAACACAACATTCTATTTTGACTTTGCCCAAGTTGAACATAATAGATGATGTCAGTGTTGTCATTGCAAACAGTAGATATTTTTTGCAGTTTTGTGGTTTTGAATTTGAATTGACACAAGATGTATTAAGTAGAGTAGTGGACAAAGAGTATTTGAATCAAAGCTTGGCATTGGGAATTTGTCCAGAAAATCTTTTTTTACAGCGTGCACAAATAGATGGTGAAATAGCTTGCAAAATTAAAGTAGTTGTTGAGTATATTGACAGATATGATAACTATTTGTTGTTGCGTTGTACCATTCAAGGCAATAGCATTTGGGCAAAAGTGGAGGCAGACTTTGATATTCAAATGCTAAGTAACTTAGAAGCATACTTTGCTATAAATCAAATTATGCTTTATAGCGCTACCAACAGCGATAAAATATTGGCTAAAAAACCACTCTGCAACTTTCAATATGCTATTGTGGGTAAAACAGATAAAAGATTGTATAAAAAAATCTATAAAGCTTTGGTTGTAGACATAGATTTTTTGGGTTCTAAAACAGTTGTATATTTTAAAGTAAAAAATTTGCAAGATTTGAACAGTGCAATCATTGAGGGGGTGCCCAGTTTTGGTATTGGGGACAATCTATGGGTAGCAAAAAAATAAATTATAAAATTTTATATTGGTTTTGGTTGACAAACGGTATGGAAATATGATAAACTTGTATAGTTGTCATTTGACATGTGCTTTCAATAAGCGGGTGTAGTTCAATGGTAGAATTCCAGCCTTCCAAGCTGGTCGTGTGAGTTCGATTCTCATCACCCGCTCCAATAATGTGTATATGCGCTTGTAGCTCAGCCGGATAGAGCAACGCCCTTCTAAGGCGTGGGTCGGGGGTTCGAATCTCTCCAAGCGCGCCAGATTGTTTGATGAATTGACAGTTGTATATTAAACATAACCTTTTGTGGTGGGTATAGCTCAGTTGGTTAGAGCGCCAGATTGTGGCTCTGGAGGTCGTGAGTTCAACTCTCATTACTCACCCCATATACAATAAGTCAATGTTGTATTATTTAAAATAAAGGGGTGTCGCCAAGCGGTAAGGCAATAGACTTTGACTCTATCACTCAAAGGTTCAAATCCTTTCACCCCTGCCAAAATATATTATAAAAAGAGGATATAAAAATTTGAAAAAGGGATTAAAAACCTGTGCAACTTTAATATGGATAGTAGGGTGTATATTTAATATACTGACAACTGTATATAACATTAGAGTTGTTAATTCATCGTCAATCTACTCTAAGACCGATGGAATAATGGGTGCAGTCTTTACTGCCTTGCTTTATACAGTATTGATTTTTGCAGTTGGTCTTATAGTTTGGTTGTTAGCGGATAGACACGCAAAAAAAGATTGATTAAATAATTTTAAACTTGCCATTTGTACACTGTGCAAACGCGACCCATTAGCTCAGTCGGTAGAGCACTTGACTTTTAATCAAGTTGTCCCGCGTTCGAATCGCGGATGGGTCACCAAAGCCACAAAATAAGCAAAAAATTACTTCAAATGAGAGGTAATTTTTTGTTTATTTTTATATAAAGTGACTGTTTTGATGTAGTTTTTAAAAAGTTTAGGGTGGTTTTTAATATTTTATAATGAAATAGTAGTTTTTAATTTGCCGGTGTTATAATGGTTTTACAGTAAGATGTAAGACCATTTTAAATTCTCTGGATAATATTTTCATTTCCCTTACAACGGTAGAAAAAAACTGTGCTAAACAGACGGATTAAGGGTGAAAAATAAAAGATAGAATGAAAACATCATTCTATCTTTTCGTTATGGCGGAGGGAGAGGGATTCGAACCCCCGTGACTTTGACATCTAACGGTTTTCAAGACCGCCCCGTTGTGACCGCTTCGGTATCCCTCCAAAGAACAAAAATATTATATCACATATCAAAAATTGTGTCAATCATTTTATCAAAAAATTGTTTGGTTAAGCATTGACAAAGATAGTAGTATAATTCTTGCATAAAGCTATTTTAAGTCAAAAATTTTGGCATAGACTTTTTATATCCTGTCGTCTTTAATTATTGCATAAATGTAAAAAAGTTGCAAAAACTCTTGACATTTTTTTGCCGATAGTATATAATACCTTTTATATTGTGATAACACTTTAAAGGGGAATTGATTTGACAGCTACGATATTGATATATTCTTTTATAGTACTAGCCACTGCATCAGGTTTTATTTGTGGATTTGATTCTGAGGTAAAAAAGTTGGGGAGTGGTGTCAAGAGTATGTTGTTTACATTGGTTGCCGTAATCGTTTTTGGCGGTGCAATTTTACAGTCTCCATTGATAAAACAAGGTTTTGATGAAATTCAAAAAAACATGTCGGATAGCTTTTTAGGTAAGGGGACGGCGTTCACCGTTTTTAGTTATGTCATTCTCTTTTTTATCATGCTATTTGTTTTAAAAATTTTGACAGCTACAATAGGTTCTTTTACTACTGTTCAAAATGGTCAGACAGATTGGCTAAATAAAAGTTTGGGTGGGGCATTGGCTTGTGCGTTAGCAGTTGCTGCTGTCATGGTAGTTGTGCTTGTTATGAGTTTGATTCCAAGCGCAGTAGACGCTATAAATAGCTTAAAGAACAGTCCAGCTTCTATTTTTTATTATAAAAATATTTTTATATCAATTATAGAAAATAAATTGTAGGGATTCACAATATTGGCAAAGTAATCAAAATAAAAGATACTATACCGCAGTAGAGTACTGTGTTTGGGCACAAGTGATGCCATGTTTAGTAGGTTAGGTATTTATTTTTTGTTGTCGTCGTAAAAATGTATTGCATGCAAACATTTTTGTTTCTTAGATAAATTTTATGGAAATTAAAGATAGAACAATAGCTTTATTGATAGATTCGGATAATATGTCAAGAGAATATTATGCCGTCCTTTTAGATGAGTTGAGTCAGTTTGGGAGAGTTACATACAGACGACTTTACGGAGATTTCACGCGTCCAAAGCAGAATGGTTGGCAAGCGGCACTGTTGGAGCACAGTATTGAACAGCGACAGCAGTCCAATTATACCAAAGGTAAAAATGCAACAGATTCTAGCATGATTATAGATGCCATGGATATACTGTATGGAGGTAAAGTGGATTGCTTTTGTCTTGCTACAAGTGACAGTGACTTTACAGGACTGGCAATGCGTTTTAGAAATGACAATCTAGTAGTAATTGGTGCAGGTGAAAAAAAGACACCCAATTCGTTTAGGCGTGCATGTGATAGGTTTATTGCAGTAGATGAATTGTTGTCCGTTAATTGCGAGCAAGAGCCAACAGTATGTGAAAATAAATCCAAAGCTAAAAATAATAAACAGATAAAAAAAGTCACCAAAAAAAGTGTAAGTAAAGTTGCTACAACATCTACTTTACCGCAGGATAGTATCGTTAGCTTAAACAATGTAAATGGGTCTAATAATCAAAATGGCAGTCTAAGTTGTATTGATTTTATTGGCAATTTAATTGAGGAAGAAAAAACATACGATAAAAAAGACATCATTGATTACGCTGTTAACTTTTTGTCCGAGCGTGCTGATGAATATGGTTGGCTTAGATTTAGCGTATTTGTTGATGGAATATACAGAAAATTTAATGACTTTAATCCCAAACTATACGGTCAAAAGAATAGTCATGCAACAACTTTTTTTAAAGCCCAACAGTTGGATGGGAAGCAGATTTTTGAATTTAGCAATATAAACAATATAGTTAGGATAAAATTGGCTACAATTTTGACAAAGTTGTAAAAGAATTGGAGTAAGTAAAAAGAAAGATAATTTTTTTATTATCTTTCTTTTTATTTTTCTCAAAATCATTACCAAAGTGAGACGCCATTTGAGCATGAGTTTGAACAGCCTGAACCGCAAGGGCGACTGTTTGAACATGGATTTGAATTACAGCCTGAACTGCAAGGGCGACTGTTTGAGCATGGATTTGAATTACAGCTTGAACTGCAAGGGCGGCTGTTTGAACATGGGTTCGAATTACAACTTGAACTGCAAGGGCAACTGTTTGAGCTTTTACTGCCACAACAACAGCATAAAGCAGCTAATCCTAATAAGCCTATCATGAAATTTTCTCCTTTGTATTATTCATATTGCTACAATTTTGGTTGTTTCAATATGTAAAAACATTTTGCCCTGTATATTTTATTTTATGTGCGAGTGTTATAATGTGTTACATGGTAATGGTTGTTTTATAAAAAATAGCTGTTTAAAGTTAGTTAAAACTTTTTGTATAATCAAAAATTATTTGTTCTTTTTATGCAAATCTTATATAAATATAGTCAAAAAGATTGACTTTTATTTAAATATACTGTACAATTAATGTATGATTATTTTGCCTAGTCAGTCATCCTCATTTTTGAGGGTTTTAGCATAGCTAAGGACTAGGCAAATTTGGTTTATTTTTATTTAGGAGAATTCAAAGTGAGAGTTTTTAACGATATAGAAGGTTTGGTTTACTATGCAACGGTCCACCTAATGCTTGATGAGTTGGATACTGTAATGGTAAGAAATCAAATAATTGATGAACTTAACATTAAAGATTATATTATTTCTGAAGTTGATTATGCGGCAATAGAGGAGTTGCAAGACCCCAACTCACTGCTTACACCCATAGTGGATTATGCTGTCGGTACAAATATTATTCATGAATCTGTGAAAGATGCTTTTAGTAGTAAGCTTATGTCAATTTTATCAAAGCGACCTAGCGAACTTGCAGAAGTTTTTTTAGATACTTTAAAGCAATCAAAACACACAAATGTCAACTTTGCAAATGAGCTCAAAAGTCCGCAAAAGGCCACTGATTGGTTTTATGATTACAATATAAAGAATGGCTATATAAATTTGTCCAAATTAGATAAAAATATTTTTTGGGAAGCAAAAGGTACCACAGGTAAGATAGAATTAGTGGTAAACTTGTTGGGTACTGATTCGTCAAATTTGTCAAATAAAAAAGATGCCTATCCAGAATGTGAACTATGTCTAGAAAACGAAGGCAATGCGGCAAAGCTAAAACACACAATGCGCACAATGCCCATAAATATAATAAACCAAGAGTGGTTTTGGTACTACGCTCAAAACGGTGTCATTTCACAGCAGTTTTATGCAGTGAGTAGTGACCATGTTCAAAAGCGTTCAGAAAAAAACAACTTACAAACTTTGTTTGACTTTAATAAAATTTTACCTCATTACTTTGTAGGATTTGAAAGTGACAGCGTACAATCAAAGCATCAGTACATTTTGGGCGGGCATAAAAATATGCCACTTTTTAAAGTTAAAAATCAAAAAACATATTTGACAAAACAGTTTCCTCTGGTAGAAATTCAAGAAGTTGAGTGGTACAACAATGTATTGAGAGTGGTAGGCGTAGACAGTTTTAGAATGCTTGAATGTGGAAACGCAATTATAGATGAGTGGCAAAGAATGTCAAAGCAAAATACCTTTGTAACTGCTTTGCACAGAGATAGAGAGGGCAGATTCTTTTTGGATATAGTCTTGTGTGACGCAACAAAATTGAGTAATGAGAGCTGTTCTATTAGGACAAGTCCACTTAAATTATTTGATTTTTTGGGACTGTTTGAACTTGATAAAACTATGCAAGACGATATAGTAGAATTAGAAAAATTTGCAACAAAAGAGACTAAGTTTGTAGCAGATAAACTTTCTGATAAATTAAAGAAGCACAAATCACTGATAGAAAAATTGTTAAAAGAAGTAGGTTCGTCAAAAGCCACATCAAAAGAAGCACAGTTGTATGTTCGAGAAGAATTGAGTAGTATTGCAGAGCAAGTCTTGATTAAAAATTCTGTCTTTGAAAGTCAAAAAGACAAGGACGACTTTTATAAAAAATTTAATTTTGATGCAAAAAAATGATACAGTACACTTAATTGTTTGTTTAAAATATTTTTAATATGCCAATTTATAAGTAAAAATTCTGCTAATCTATAAAAAGATTTTACTATAAAGGTTTCTTAATATTAGATTCGAATGACTTTTAACACTATAACACAGTGAAATTTTTGCTGTGTTATAGTGTTTTTTGTACAATAAATTTGTACAGTAAAAATGTTCCATGTCATTGAGCAAAAGATTTATCTAGGGTGTTATTTTGTATTTGTGGTCATGCTAAGTGACAATAAAAGAAATACAATTTTATATGTAGTTATTGGTGGTAGGGGTTCTGATAGACAATCTGAATCATCAGGTTTGCAATAGGAGAATACAATGGTGGAGGAAATTCTGGCGAAAGAAATGGTGGAGCAACACACCACATGGCACTTGCAAGTGGTAAATCCAGCGAGTGTAGATGAGAGTGGCTTTATAGATTCCGGACGATATAATAGATGCTTATAATAGTTGCTTATTATATAAATCAAGAGATTTGTCCAGCCATATGTTTGTATTGAGATTTCTATATGCTTTTACTGAAAAATACTTGGTTCAACTGTATAAATTTGAAACTTATATCACAATATTTTTAGATTTTTACAGGCAAATGAATGATGCCTATCAAATTATAAAGATAAATAGTTATATGGTCAATGTTAAAAGCAATCTAAAATATTTGCATTTTGTATTGCTTTTGTGGTATTATTGATGTACATGCAAGTCGATATAAATGCAAAATTAAATTTGTCTTTAAATGTATTGGGCAAAAAAGAACAGTTACACTTGCTTGATTCTATCCTGTGCAGTGTAAATATTTTTGACACAATCACTTTAATGCCTAGAAGTGATAATAAAATTACGGTTAACTTTGAATATCAAAAAATAAGCGGTTTAGGTTTAAGTCAGCACACAAAAATATCCAATACAAACAATACTGCTTTAAAAATGGCAGAACTGGTTAAATCAGAATTCAAATTGTCAGGTATGGATATTTACATTGAAAAGAGAATTCCACAAAAGGCAGGTTTGGGCGGCTCGGCAGCGGATGCTGCGGGTGCACTTTTGCTGATGAATAAACAATTTGGTCTAGGTTTATCATGGCAACAAATGTACACTTTGAGTTCAAAAATTGGTGCTGATGTTGCTTATATGTGCAAAGGAGGACTATGTAGACAAATAGACAGCAAAAATATTTTGGATAATATAACTGGAAAAAAATTAGATCTAAAATCAATAATCTTATCAAATGGAGAGGGAATTTCTACAAAAAAGTGTTTTTTGGAATTTGATAGAATATTCAAAGATGGTGTACACTTAACAAGTGACAACGAATTATTACAATTTGCTATCTTAAATAACAATAGGGAGATGTTATACAAAAATATAGGCAATTCATTGCTAGACGCATCAATGAGATTAAATTCAAAAATAGCTTACAGTATAGATTTGTTAAAGTCTACTGGTGCAAAAGTAGCGTCCATGACGGGCAGTGGCTCCGCGTGTTTTGGTATATATGGTGAAGAGATAAATACGGATGAGGTTGCAAAAAGCTTGCAGTCAAAGTGTGACTATGTCTATGCATGTAAGATTTTATAAAAAATGTAGTACAAATTTGCACTGTATTTTTTATAGTTGTTTACTAAGTCAAAAAATTTGTCCAGCCATATACGGATAACGCTGTTGTCAGTGCCTGTATAGTGATTTTATTTTGACAAAATTGGAGAATATTGATGATAGAAAAAAGGTAAGATAGGATAGTAATATAGCTTCCAGAAATTGTTATTTACAATTTAGCAAAGTATTCATCTAGGCACATTGCCTTGTATTTAAAGAGATGCAATTGAAAGAAGATAGTATTGCAAGAAATGATGTTGATTGGGGTTGAGCTTCCAGAAATTGTTATTTACAATTTATTTACAAATACTTGACTTTTTTTTTTTTTTTTGGTATAATATACATATGCTATTAAAATGTATGACAATATTACAATTTAATTATGAATGACAATATATTGAGATAGATATTATTTTAAGATAGTTAAGTATACTTAGGGACGGAGAGTAAATATGAATAGCAAGGCATGGAAACTTATAGATAGGCTTATAGTTGTGCTAGTTGCGCTAGTGTTAGCGAGTCAAATTTTGGTGAGAGGTAATTTTACCAAAATTTTTGTGTTTGCATTTAATAATGTTGCCAATAATAGACTGATTGAGGGAGAGTGGGTAGATTTTTTTTATACTGGTGGTGAGCAAGAATTTTTATTGCAAGCTGACAAGATGTATGAGATTGAGAGTTGGGGGGCAAATGGTGGGCTTGGAGGTAGTAATGCCACTACCATTGCTGGTTCTGGTGGGCTTGGTGGTTACGCAACAGGATTTGTTCATACAGATATTGATAGGACCCTGTATATTGTAGTAGGCGGTGTTGGAGCTAATAGAGTGGGTGGTAATGAAATTGCAAAAGCAAAAGGTGGATATAATGGTGGCGGTGATGCTGGAGAGAGATTCAGCGGATCTGGTTCTACCCACGCTGGTGGAGGTGGTGGAGCAACACACATGGCACTTGCAAGTGGCAAATTGGCAGAATTGGAAGGTAGCAAGAATGCAGTTGTCATCGTGTCAGGAGCAGGTGGAAGTGGTAGTGATATAGACATTCAGTCCGGAGGTGGTAGAGGTGGTAATGGTGGAGCATTGCAGGGTGAAAACGGTTATGATGGTAAAAATAACAATAATAATGGTAAGGGCGGAGAGCAGTTAAAAGGCGGTGAGCATGGAAATAGTTCTAACGGTGAGCAAAAATCAGGTTTTGGTCAAGGTGGAGAGGGGAACAGCTGGTGGAATGGTGCCGAAGGCTCATATAGAGTTGCTGGAGCTGGAGGAGGTTCTGGGTGGTACGGTGGCGGAGGAGCCAAGAGTGACAATGTGCGGAGTTATGGAGCTGGAGGAGGTTCTTCCTATGTACAGACAGAGCAGACGCTGACTGATTTGAGTATAGAGCCTATGTTGCCACTGTATGATGGGTTTACAGCGAGCGCAGATGAGAGTGGATTTACAGAGAATCCTGACAGTAGTGGGAATGGGTTTGCTAGGATACGGGAAGTGTCAGACAGGACGGAAATTTTTGCTAGTTTTGAGGTATCAGACAATGACAGCGGAGTAGTTGGAGTAGCGGGACAGACTGGGGTTGCACAATTACAGACGGTAGTACAAGAAGGAGGAAGTATAGATTTAGAGTTTGAGATAGGAGAAAAATCATATATCAAGAGGTTGGAAATCAACGGTGAGAGAGTGGAATTGCCCATTGAGAGTGGGAAAGAGCAAACGCAAGACATAGTAGGAGCGAGAGTGAGAGTGTCCCATGAGGACAATGAGAAAGTGAAGTTGAATATTAGTGAGGTGAGTGTATTAGAGTTGGAGATTGTTGCCAAGGTGCAGCATGCCGTAGTTGTTAGAGCGGACAAGCAGGCTGGGTGGGTGACGAGTCCGACAGAAGAGTATGAGGTATGGATAGAGAATGGACAGACATTTGGCAATTCGAACATAGTAGGTTGGGAGGCAACACACCCAGAGTACAGTGGATTTGAGATTGAGGCTAGACCGATTTTTGGGTATACGGAGTTTGATGTGAACGACTATGCGGTGAACAAGGAGAGCCAAAGTGCGCCTGAGTTTGAGAGTACGGAGATTGCAGTACAGTATGGAGAGAATGGGAACAAGTTGCAGTTGACAGCCAAGGGAGGCAATGAAGGAGTGGTGTATCAAGTGCAGTCTGGTGAAGGTAGCGTTACGCAAGATGGGTTGGTGAGCATAGTTAGGGTGGATGTTATGACAGTGATAGCGTATAGGCAATCAACGGACACAGCTATGCAGTCAGGGAATGCTGTATTGACGATAAATGTAGCGAAAGGCAATCAAAGTGCCCCAGAATTTGAAAATGTTGTTATTGATGTGCTGTACGGTGACAACGGGAACAAGTTGCAGTTGATAGCTAAGGGAGGCAATGAGGGAGTAGTGTATCAAGTGCAGTCTGGTGAAGGTAGTGTTACGCAAGATGGGTTGGTGAACATAAGCGGAGTAGGGACAATAAAAGTGACAGCATTTATGACAGAGAGTGAGAACTACAACCCGTCGAGTAGTGTAACGATAACGATAAATGTAGAACAAGAGCAAGGGATACCGAGCCCAGATGAGAAAGATGACAGTAGATTATTTTCAAAGGAGACCTTGATATTTATAGGGTT
This sequence comes from Clostridiales bacterium, assembly GCA_031286385.1. GTDB lineage: Bacteria > Bacillota > Clostridia > Christensenellales > Pumilibacteraceae > WRGC01. The sequence goes on from JAITUJ010000002.1 coordinate 17,453, forward strand.
GGGATTGGGAGTATTGATATTTATGATATTGGTGTATGTAAAAGTGAAGTTGAAAAAGAAAAACTAGATTTATTAGTGAGAACTTGCATTTAGATTCCTAGATTCAACGATATAAGTCTAATACCAATGGTATAAATTTGATACCAATGATATGAGTCTAATACCACCGGTATAAATCTGATACCACAAATGATGTGAGATTAAACTTTTATTGCATCTGATGTCCTATAAAATTATGTATTTAATATAAAAAACACAGTACGAATTCGTACCGTGTTTTTTTATAGTTGTTTATAAATAGATGCTTATAATAGTTGTTTGCTATATAAATCAAGAGATTTGTCCAGCCATGCGTTTATACAATGCCAACCTGTCTGCACTGTCTTTTGCTGCTTGTGAGAACAACTCTTGTGCAATTTCTGGATTTGACTTCTTTAATGCAACATAGCGAGTTTCATTTTCTAAAAAGCTTTGATAATCAATTACTGGGTCTTTACTGTCCAATATAAATGGATTTTTACCTTCCAATGCAAGTGAGGGGTTGTATCTATAAAGATGCCAATATCCACTTTCCACTGCACGCTTTGTCGCAAGTTGTCCATTTGACATATCTATACCGTGTGCTATGCATGTAGAATAAGCAATGATGACACTAGGTCCGTTGTAGCTTTCTGCTTCTGCCATTGCTTTTATGGTCTGATTCATATTTGCGCCCATGCCAATTTGCGCCACATAAACGTGTCCATAACTCATTGCCATTAGCCCTAAATCTTTTTTCTTTGTGCGTTTGCCATTTGCAGCAAATTTTGCAATAGATCCGGTTGGGGTTGACTTGGATGCTTGACCACCAGTGTTAGAATAACTCTCTGTGTCCAATACAAGAATATTGATGTCTTCTCCTTGTGCAATGCAGTGGTCAAGACCGCCAAATCCGATGTCATAAGCCCAGCCATCACCGCCAATTATCCAAATGGATTTCTTGACAAGGCAATCAGAATTTTCTAAAATTTCTGAGTATATACTATTCAATTCTCCACTGACCTTTTTCAACTCGCTGTTTAATGTCACTTTAATCTCTGGTGTAAGTTGTTTTGTTACGTCTGCATTTGATTTACTCTTTATCCATCTTTCAAATAAATCTCTTACAACTTCACTTGCTCCAATTTCCATAGCTTTTTGCATTTGCAATTGTATCTTGTCCCTACGCGCTGTGTAAGCGAGATTGATGCCATATCCAAATTCTGCATTGTCCTCAAACAAGCTATTTGCCCACGCTGGACCTACGCGTTCTGCATTGTGAGTATAAGGATTGCTAGGGGCAGAACCGCCATAGATACTTGTACAACCCGTAGCATTGGCAATAATCATTCTGTCACCAAAAAGTTGAGTGACAAGCTTAATATAAGGAGTTTCACCACAACCAGCACAGGCTCCGGAGTATTCAAAGAGAGATTGTTTAAATTGACTGCCTTTTATTGTGTCTGGTTTAAATTTTTCTGCGACATCAACAAAAGGAATGGTGTCTGTGTACTCTTGGTTGGTTGTTGGAATGCTAGCTTGTGGGGACATTTTTAGTGCTTTATTTTTAGCTGGACAGACATTGACACAACTGCCACAACCTGTACAGTCTTTTGGACTAATTTCTATGCGGTACTTAAATTTTTGGGCATCGTTTTTAAATCCCATTGCGTCTAAAACCGTGTATCCACTAGGTGCTGCGTCTGCTTGTTCTTGATTTAACAATACGGGACGAATACAAGAGTGCGGACAAACCAGTGCACATTGATTGCACTGAATACACTCTTCTGGTATCCATTCTGCAATCATATCACTGATACCGCGTTTTTCATATTTTGTTGTACCGGATACAAATGAACCGTCTGCATTAAAAGCGCTGACAGGCAGTGAGTCACCTTTTAGCTTATTGATAGTTTGTATAAAGCTATCATAGTATTCATCTCCGGTTTCACTGATTGTGTCTGCACCAGTAGTTGCTTTTGCCCACGCAACTGCATCATATTTTACTTGTGTCAACCCTGCAATAGCACTATCAATAGCTTGATTGTTTTTTTGTATTACAGCTTCACCTTTTTTCTTATATGTCTTTGCAATAGCATCTTTCATAAAAATGATTGCTTTTTCAAATGGAATAATATTTGCAATCTTAAAAAATGCCGCTTGTAACACGCCATTTGTGTGTCTGCCCATACCGCAGTTTTTTGCAATAGTGATTGCATCTATAATATAGAATTTCACTTTCTTTTTTGCAATTTCTTGCTTAAAATGAGCAGGTAGTTGAGTTTCTAGCTCTGACTCTGACCATAGGGTATTTAGTAAAAATACTCCTCCTTCTTTTAAATCGTGCAACATGTCATATGTCAAAACATAGCTTTGTGTATGACAAGCTACAAAGTCAGCGCTCTCAACAAGGTAACTAGACTTTATGTGTTTGCTACCAAATCTCAAATGAGATACCGTCAAACCACCGCTCTTTTTTGAATCGTATACAAAGTGACCTTGAACATAAAGCGGAGTATTGTCGCCAATTATTTTTATGCTATTCTTGTTTGCTCCAACGGTACCATCACTGCCCAATCCATAAAACTTGCACTGAGTAGAACCCTTTGGGTTTGTATAAACTATCTCGTCTATATCTAAACTTGTGTTGCAAACATCGTCATGGATACCAACTGTAAAGTGGTTTTTTGGTGACTTTGATGTCAAATTTTTAAAAATCGCACTTACGCAAGTAGGGTTGAATTCTTTTGCCCCTAAGCCATATCTGCCCCCTACCACGGTTATGTCTGTTTTTCCACTTTCTTTTAGTGCAGAAACCACATCAAGATATAGAGGTTCACCAACACTGCCAGATTCTTTTGTCCTGTCTAGTACGGCTATGCGCTTTACGGTCTTTGGTATTACAGATACAAAATCAGCTATACTAAAAGGTCTAAATAGGCGTATTTTGACAGCACCAAACTTGTTGCCCTTTGCATTAAGGTAATCTATTGCTTCCTCTACTACTTCGGTAGAACTGCCCATGGACACAATGATACTGTCTGCGTCTTTTGCTCCATAGTATTCAAATAATTTATATTTTCTACCCGTTACCTTGGAAACTTTATCCATCATAGTTTTTACAATTTTTGGTATGGCAAGGTGATATTTGCTACTTGCTTCACGGGCTTGAAAATATATATCAGGATTTTGAGCTGTGCCTTTCTGTGCAGGGTGTTCTGGATTTAACGCTCTTGCTCTAAAATCTTTAATACATTGTTTTAAATCATCATCTATAAAAGATGCAAGTTCTTCATAGTCAAACACATCTATTTTGCTGATTTCATGACTTGTTCTGTATCCATCAAAAAAGTGAACAAACGGAACACTTGCTTTTAAAGTAGAGAGATGAGCTATTGCTGCCATATCCATTGCGTCTTGAACACTGCTAGAAGCAAGCATTGCAAATCCAGTTTGTCTGATAGCCATTACATCAGAATGGTCATTAAATATGCTCAAAGCATGATAGGCCAACGCCCTTGCACTGACATGAAAGACAGTAGGGAGCAATTCACCAGCGATTCTGTACATATTTGGTATCATCAGCAACAGACCTTGTGAAGCGGTATAAGTAGTGGAGAGTGCACCTGCAACAAGGCTACCATGTACAGAGCCAGCAGCTCCACCTTCTGATTGCATTTCTGCCATTCTTAGCACTTGACCAAATATATTTTTACGACCACTTGCAGCCCACTCATCTGCGATTTCTGCCATGCTAGAAGATGGGGATATAGGATATATTGATGCAACTTCACTAAAAGCGTACGCTACATGTGAGGCAGCCGTGCCACCATCTATTGACATTTTTTTCATATAAGAAACTCCTTTTAAGTTCCAAACTTGACAATTGAATTGTCTTGTGTGTTATTATACTTTTATATATGTTGAATTTATATTCAAAATTTGATTTGTACACTTTAAGTTATAAATCAAATTTTAGTTAGTTTTTTGGTTACTATATAATTATAAAGTAAACTTTAATAAAAGTCAACTCAACGATTGGTATAAAATTAAAAAACTGCAAATGTTTGTAATATAATTTTGTTTAGAATAAAGTTACACATTGAAAAGTGTCATAATCAAACTGATTATGACACTTCGACCAACTTTGCACTAGTCATCAAAACTATCTATAAAATCATTTGTATCCTTTGATTTAATGACTGGGCGTTTCACTGTCTTGACTACTGTTTGCTTTGTAAGGATTTTCTTTGTAGGGGAGTAGTAGTCATCTAGTTGAGTAATGACCGCACCTTGTTCTTCGTCATCACTTTTAATTTCTTGAATTATTTCTTCTTGCGGTACTTCGACTTCAACTTCTTCAATGATTTGTACTTCTTCGTACTCAACTTCTGATTTTTCCAATTTTTTAGAAACTTTTGTTTTTTGTAAAATTGGTCTATCCTCATCAAACAAATCATAAACACTGTCTAGGTCATATTCTTGCTCTGTCAATGTCGCTTTTCTCATTGCAACATTGCGGTCATAGTCGACTCTCTTTGGCACAATTACAGGGGTAGGATTGCTTTTTGCTTCTGACCTCTTAGTAGCATAGTTCAATATTATAATGATAAACAATAGCACTATGACAATAGCAAACAGTATTGAAGGAACTAGCCACCAATTGATGGTGCCCGCAGTGCTCTCTTCAGTAGGAGGTTTTGGATCCAAAATTCCTTTTTCTAGGTCAGCATAAAGGCTACTTGCATAAGTGTTGCCTACTGTCAAAATGCCTCCTTCAATATAGTCAGCTTGGGCATCAAAGTCAATTTTGTTTATAGCGGCATCAAATTCTGTTGATTCTAAGGTCTCAAACTGGATATCATTGATGTATACTGTGGCAGCAACATATTCTCTACTGTGTCCAAATCCACCCAATGTAAACTCAACGGATAGGTTAGGGGACTTAGACCCTGTGCTGACCAAAAACTCATAAGTTTTGTACGAATCATTCCACCAACCTAGATAGTCTCTATTTTCACTGTCTAAGATATCTCTTGTGTCTTTTATATCAGCAAATGCAAAGTCTGTTCCACCAAGTTTTATGCCCAAACCTATTTTGTCATCAGAGGACTTTAAATCATCTAAATTTGCTTTTAGTTTTACGGATACTCTATAAAAACTGTTCGCTTCTGTTTTGAAGTCAATAGGACTAGTCAACGACGATGCAGTGGGTGAGGTGTTTTGCATCATTAATACATATGGGTAGTCATTGTTTATATCATGCCTGTACTGCGATAAGTTTGTATCTCTTATATATTGCACAGTAGAATTTGCAGACGCATTTGGGTTTGGTACCCAATTTGTCGGTATCAAGTCGTTTCCACCAAATGTAGAATTTCCCAGAGCGTCAGTAATATGGAACACACCCATTCTTGTATTGCTGCTGTCTACAACAGCAGGCGAGCCTAGTGACGACAAATTATAGTCACTTGTTTGTTTCAATAATTGATGGGTATATTTGTCAAAAGATAAAAAAGTGTGCCTTGTATTTGTATAAACACTAAAAGGTAAAGCAGTTGTTGATTTTAAAAGATTTGAATATCGTGTAACTAGCTCATCAAAAGTTGTAATACCACTCAAAAATTGTCTCTGTGATAAAAGACCTTCTTCAAGCTCAACTTTGTCAGCGACATTTATCCAGACATGACCACTGGACAGCTTAGTCGTATTTGCAATGCCATCACCCAAGCCTAACCAAACTTCTAGCGTTAAATTTTCCAAGACATTATTTCCAGTTTCTACAAAAAAAGTAAATGTTTTAAAATTATCGCCAGTATCTCTAATTTGTTCAATTGTGCTGACAATATTGTCATTGTTCCGCAATACTAAATTTGCCCCATAGCCTTGCATGTCTTGCACAAGCAAGCTGACTTGTATCGCCTTTGTCTCTCCACCTTCTGTGGACATATCAAAAGGAATACTCCTAAATCCATAGGCAGTAGGGGTAGGCGAATACATATACATCAAATTATTAGGAGGGACAATTGAGGTAAAGTTGTTTGGCATTATTATATTTGTGTATCTAGGATTTGTCAATTTTTGTTGATGATAATGCCTTAAAAAGTTTTCTCCACCCACTATGCCACCTACCGGCACAATGCCACTTATTGAATGCATCGTGTCCACTGGTGCATTACTCCAACCAGCTGTATTGGAAAATTCTGGTTCAACATACTCCCAATCAGCTGGTGCAAGAGGGTATTGATACCTTTCAAAATAACCTGCATTGTTGAAATTGCCATTTGATATATTGGTAGCATTTTCTTCATCAAAAGTTACAACAGTTCCCTTTTCATAGTTTGAAGCAAACTGTTCGTATGATATGCTTTCCATAATAGGATTAGCCCAAAGTACATTTCCACTTGCAGAACCGTGAATCTGATGACCCAACCCCAAAGTAATATTTATTGTTCTGTTATTGATTGCAGAACCTTGTATATAAAACTCCCTTTTTACCCAGTTATAAGTCGAACTGTTTTCTGTTGCACTAATTTCTCTGTCAAAAACACTCAACTCATAACTGTCTGCATCAACATTATTTTGACCACTGACCTCTATATAAGCACCAATGCCATTGCTCACGTCCATAGGTCTAACCCATACACTAAATAAATAGTATTGATGTTGCAAAATTTCCAAGTCATGTGACTTGTCATACATAACTCTGTTGTCAAATTTATTTGTAGCGCTGTTCCAAGTGGACATCAGCAACACATCGGTGGATTGTGTCAAATCAGGTGAAAAAGGATTAGAAGGTAAATTGAAAGGGTTGTCAGAGATGGGCGTAGCTCCATTCCAAATTGTTTGATTTGCTCCATACGAAGTCCACGCTGCTTGTCTATCATGGCCGTTGAAACCAATTTGATTGTTTATTCTTCCGTCTACTAAAAGCGGAGCAAGTGCTGCACCTTTTTTTATTTCAATTTCATTATCTTTGTTGACAGTGTTAATCGTGCGTCTAGATGTTGGATTGTACAGAAACGAATGCGTTGTCCCAGCAATATTTACTCTGTCATTGACACTAGAAAAATTGTCCAGCGTTGCAATGTTCTGCCTGTCGTTTGTCTGATTAAAGAAGTTTATAGGAGATAACTGCCATGCTTGTGCGTTGGCAAACATTGCGTACCCTCTTGCTTGTGCAAAACCATTTGGATTACCATTAAAATCACCGCTACCCACTCCCAATACCAGTCTAGCACTTGCACCCATAAAGCCAGTTTGTACAAAAAACCTGTATTCTCTCCAATTGTAGTTGTTGTCTTGCGTTGCAAACGGATTGTATGTGTTTATGTTGACAAAGCTCAACTGGTCTTCCAGTCCATCTAGCGTTATACTGGCACCAGTATATGCAGCAAAGTCACCCGTCCTCACCCAAACAGATAACAAGTAAAAACTATTAGCAGCAAAATCCAATTGAGACGATTGATATCCATAAGCAGTGTTTAACCCATTGGTATTGATGAACAGCGAACTTTTAGATGTGCCAGGCGTGTTTATCTCACCAAAAGGAGTTTTTGGATAAGTGTGGTCGTATTCAGTGTATTTATCCAGACCATAATTTCTCTTGTTGCGTGCAAAAGAATCCGAAGTGTTTTGCAGTATCCCACTTATTATGTTTTGACTGTTCGTGCTATTTGACAGTGCAGAAGCAGTCCAGCTCTCTGCATTAGCGGGCAAGGTTGTACTGTCAGTTTCAAAATTTGAGTTTGCTATGGACAAGTCTATCCTAGAATAGTCTGGACTGTCATCAAAATTAGACTTTGCAATACTTACACTAGTGCTAGGTACAATGGAAAAGTCATATTTATAAAATGATGGCAACACCAAGGCTAAAATTAACATCAGTGTAATGGCTATAAAAAATCTTTTTCTAGTTCTCATTGTTTTGATAAGTATTATCCTCCAAAATTTTTAAAGAAACTGTACACTAGTTGAGCATACATACCTTAGTATACAATATTTTACAACTAAATGCAACTATATTTTACAACTAAATGCAAATTTTTTTCCACCAATTTTTTCATCAAAAATTTTTGGGCAAACTTGTATTTTTTCACTATTTTGTGCTAGTTTACATTGAACAATACTATCATCTATTTATTCTTGGTTATTGCAATTTTGTATAATACAATAATTTTGCTTGACTTACACTTTATTTTAGTAGTATAATGTTGGTGATTAAGTATATAATAAGTTTTGATGGGGCACAAACTCTTTGATTTTGAGGAAAATTTATGAAGCAAAATGTCAAGCATAAAAAGCCTAAGAGCTTTCCAATTGGTGTACATACCATAGATAATAAACTGTCTCAATTTGCTCCAATAGAATTTATGCATGCCCCTGACACAGTTTATATAGCTATGCAACAGAATATTGGCAAGCCTAGTTTGCCTGTGGTCAAACCCGGTGATTATGTCAAGATGGGGCAAATGATTGCAAAAGCTAGCGAAGGGCTAGGTGCAAATATATTTTCTAGTGTGAGCGGTACAGTACAAGCTTTGAATGTAAAAAGACCTTCAACTTCTGGTATTGCAAATCATATTCAAATAAAAAACGATGGTCTAAACACACAACATTTACTGCAAAGCTTGGAAAATCCTACTCCTGATGAAATTTGTCAAAGAATTTTTGACAGTGGCATTGTAGGTTTAGGGGGGGCTGGTTTTCCAACGCACATAAAAGCAAAAGTGGACAAACAAGTACAAACCTTAATCATCAATGGTGCAGAGTGTGAACCTTATATAACTTGTGATCACAGAATTATGCTAGACTATACTAGTGAGTTTTTAAAAGGTGCGGACTTTTTGGCAAAATGCGTGCACGCAAAACAAGTTGTGATTGCTTTTAAAAATAGAGATCGGCTATTGGAATCTAAAATAAAAGACAGTATCAAACAAAACAAATTGGACAACATGGATACCATGTCTTTTGACTCCATCTATCCGTTGGGCGCAGAGAAACAACTGGTGTACAGCGTGACAGGCAAAAAAGTTCCCATAAGAAACATTCCTCTGTCCGTTGGAGTTGTGGTTGCAAATGTTGCCACAGTGCTTGCAATTTATCAGTCCGTTGTGCAAGGCAAGACCTGTTATCAAAGAGTATTGACGGTTACAGGTAAAGGTGTCAAAGAACAAAAAAATATTTGGGTTGCCAATGGTACCCCTTTTGAACAAGTTTTACAGTTTGCTGGTGCAAATATGCAGGATACTCCAAGTCAAAGTGCTGTTGGCAATATTGTAAAGTTGATAGCAGGTGGACCAATGATGGGATATGCTGTCGACAATACGCAAGTCGTCACCACAAAAACAACGAACTGCATTTTGGCTTTGACAGCAGAGGAAGTGAATATTGAAACCCCTTTGGAGTGCATCAACTGTGCAGGTTGTAGCAAGGTTTGTCCAATGAAACTTATGCCCATGTTTATACATCAATACGGTCAAGCACAAGATGCCACAAACGCTGCTAAGTACGGTGCAAAAGATTGTATTGAATGTGGGTGTTGCAGTTTTGTCTGTCCATCAAAAATTCCACTAGTCCAAACAATTAGAGAGGCAAAAAAAGTGGTACAAAAGTACGAAAAAACTACAAAAAAAATCTTGTAAGGTGTCGAATTTTAAAAATTTAAGCAACTGTGACCAGAAAAGCCGATTTCAATAGGAGTATAACGGCATTACTTTAAACTATGTCTATAATACTAAACAATCCAGTAGTAAGTGTGTCACCTCATGTGACTCAACTAAACAACACAACAAGCAGAGTGATGATAGACGTTCTCATTTCACTTCTGCCTGTCGTATTGGTATCTATTTTTTTCTTTGGATATTTGGTTTTGGTCAACCTTGTTGTGTGCTGTGTTGCTTGTTTTTGGTCCGAAGTCATTTTTAACAGCGTTGTTCATAAGCAATCACCTGTCTGGAAAAATGTAAAAAAATCCTCCGTTTTCAGTGACCATTCGTTTGCAGTAACTGCTTGTATACTTGCGTTAAATTTGCCCACAGTTATAAATGTTTGGGGTTGGAATATCCAGGATGGCGATAGCATTTTGTTTAGTTTGGATACGGTCATTTTGTGCATATTGATGAGTGTTTTTGCCATAGTGGTAGTAAAGATGTTGTTTGGTGGATTGGGTCGCAACTTTGCAAATCCCGCTGTGACAAGTAGGGTGTTTTTATTGCTTGCTTTTACATCGGGCATGATTGCTGTGCGCACAAACCCGTTCTTTGGGCTCAATCTGGGACTTGATGCCAGCAGTGGCGCTTCATGGCTGGGTTTGGTTGGGGAGGGAACTGTGCTCAATAGTACCACTTCACCAAAGGTACTTTTTAACATGTTTTTGGGCAATGTTTCTTCTGCTGCTGTGGGTGAAACAAGTGTATTTGCAATAGCCATTGGCTATGTATATTTAGTTTTTAAAAAGGTGATTGACTGGCGTTTGCCTTTGGTTTTGATAGGCTTTACAGCTATCTTTGCGTTGGTCTTTGGTCTAGCTGATAGTAGAATAGAGTATGACAGTGTGTCAACGGTCATTGGTTACACGCTAGCACATTTACTGTCTGGTGGACTTGTCTTTGGGGCAGTTTTCATGGCAACAGATTACTCTACCAGTCCCAATACTTTTTTAGGTGCATGCATTTTTGCATTAGGCATAGCACTGTTTACTGTGTTAATACGAATATTTGCACAATGGCCAGAAGGATTTAGTTTTTCATTGCTGTTGATGAACATCGCTACTCCCATGATAGACAGATATATCTATCCAAAGCCTTTTGGTTATGTTAGACCAGTTAGGAGTTCACAATGACAGCGAGATGCAAATTAAAATTGGAGGTATAAATTGTGAAAAGTACAACCAAATCAACGGCAATGTCCGTCATAGCACTCATGACAATTACTTTGATAGCAACAACTATTTTGGTAGTGTTAAATGCAGTACTGCCAGGTTTTAAGTTGAAGTTGAGTGACACCGAAAAAGCACTGTTGCATGAGATTATGCAAGCAGAAGATTTTGTAATTTACAATGATTTTGATATAAATAATTTCAATGACAACAACGGTGCAAACTCAAACAACGAGTTGAAGATGGTAATCAGAGCAAAGGGTGGTCAAGATGATGGACTGTTTGCCTTGCGTATGTCCACACAAGGGTATGGCAACAATCCAAAATTGGACTATGCGGTTGCATTTAGTTCCAATAGCAGTGTTTTGGGCATGCGTATTTTTAATGCGAATGAGACTTCTCCATATGGCAATGCGTATGACAGAGAAAATTTTTATGATGCGTTTGTTGGGCAAGTTGAGAACATTACGGCAAATAATATAAAAAACTTGATTGGTACGGGTGCAAGTGCTACGGTAGACGCCTTTGTAAAGGGAGTTGCTTTGGCTGCAAAGGCAGCCGTTTTGTTAAACAAAACGCCCGCAGTATGGAGTGACGCAAGTGCAGGTGAAACTGAACTTCTACAAAAATTGGTGCAAGATAGTACAGCACTTTTTACAAAAGGCAATGCAGCAATTTTGAGTGAAAATGGCATATTGGATGCCAATAAGTCGCAAAATTTGATAAATGTTTATGTGCAACGCACGGGGTCAGGTGCAAATCAAACTACAATAATAGAGTCAATAGGTGATGGTGGAAATTTTGGTGAAGTCAGATTGATGACTATATTTAACCAAGCTGATGGTTTACCTATCATCAGAATATTGAAATCTTATGCGAGCGGTACTTATGTCAATGGTGATGGTTCTCAACCAGGGAACATAGAGTATCAAGTGCCCCCAGAAAAGCTATTTGACTACTTGATAGAGCAGAGTCTACAAATGACTAGAAGTCAAATATTTGATGACAATAATGGTTTTTTTGACATAAATTCGGGTGCAACGCAAGAAAACGGTCCAGGAGGCACACAAAATGCCACACACGGTTTTTTGTATTCGTTGAGGAATGCATTTTTAATACACGAATCTTTGGACTATGCAAAACTGATTGAGATAGTCAGCAACCAAAAACTTCCTGTCCCTAGTTGGGGTGTTGTTACCGCATTTGAGCGAGATATTTTGAGAAATATGATGAGTGACAGTACGCTAGAATTTATCAAAGCAAATGACATGTTGCTACAATACTATGACGTTTTGACCCAATCTCAACCAAACCTTTTAAATATTTTTGTTTCAAATAAAAGTGACATTGTTTTACAAGTGCAATCCAATGCCGACACAAAACCAGCGTTGATGGTATCTATTGTGCAAGATACAGTGTCTAGTGTTGCGTTGAGTGCAAGTTTTGAGGACACATACTTTGGCGGTAATGAAAGAGAACAAAATTCAAATACAAAGTTGTTAAATGTTGCTTTAAAGCAGAGTTTTGAAGGTTTAAAATCCAGTGAAATAACAGATGCCGAATTTGATTTTGCCATTCCATTTTTTGACACGATAAAATCAGAGATACAAAGCAATGTAAAGCAAGCATTGGACAATGCTTTTAAGATTAGAGCAATTTTGCAAAATGTAACCCAATTTGTGCAAAATGCCACCGATATAAATTGGGGAACAATACTTCCAGAAACACTTGTAAAATTGCGTGAGTTATTGGGCAAAGACAGCAATGACCAAGTGTCACAGTCACAGTTTAAAGCAGCGGGATTAAAGATGCTTGTTAAAGTAAATGCAATCAATCAGCAACAAGCAGACGCTTTGCAACCTTACTTAGTAAATGTGTTTGTGGCTTTGGACGGTTCGGGTAAAGTAATTGTTGAGGCCGAATTTAACTCAAATGACTACTCTGGCAATTCTCCAAGTGGCAATGGCAATCACGGCAACGGTCATGTGTCTGTCTTAATACTGTTTGACGGCAGTAAGGACAATCGTTTTATAGCTTCTGTCGATTTGGGCACAATAACCTATGTGACGCCAAGTTTTCAAACTATGATGAACACTTTTGTTAAATATATTTTACCTGGTTTGACATTAAGACAAATGAATATTTCGTTTGGTGATGGTTGGTACAAGCCAGGTGACGGTGCATGGGGTGTAGATGAAAATGGAGATTTGTTGACCAGTTCGGGTGGAACATATGGCACAAACGGCGCTTTGAATGCGACAAAAAAGGCTTTTGAAATAGACAGTGTATTGGATGTTGCCAATCTGATTTCTGCGGCCAGACAGATGGTTTGAATTTTAATTCATCATTAAAATTGTAATAGAAGACTCAAAGTTTTTATAAATTATATGGATAAGCAAAAAATTAAAGAGGCGCTTTTTGGAGGCCTAAACAACAATCCAGTTTTTATATTGGTTATAGGTATGTGTCCAGTGATTGCTCAAAGCAACACCATCATCAAAGCTTTTTCTTTGGGAGCTGCAACGGCTATTGTATTGATTATAAGCAATGTTGTGGTATCATTTTTGCGCAATTTTATACCGGACAAAGTTAGGATACCTTGCTACATCACCATTGTCGCCACTATAACTGTGGTGATAATGTTGTTGATGGAATCATATCTAAATGACTTATATCAAACTTTGGGTTCGTTTTTGGCACTGGTGGCAGTAAACTGTATAATCATGGCAAGATTGGAGACATATGCTTCAAAAAATGCTCCAATTTACACAGTGTTAGATAGCGTCAGTATGGGTTTGGGTTTTGTTTTTGCCATTACAACTTTGGGAGTGGTAAGGCAATTGTTGACTATGGCAAAGTTTGATATATTTGCCACAACTGCTGGCGGATTTATTGTGTTGGGTTTTATGATAGCAGCTTTTACAAGTGTAAGTAAGCTCATCAATGATAAATTGCAAAAGAGAAAGCAAGTTGTAGTCGTTGAGAATTGTACATCAGCTAGGGAGATTGTTTAGTTTGGCTTTTTAAAACATCAAAGCCTATATAAAATAAATTTATGAATGATATAGCCACAATTTTTATAACTCTTATGATGGGTGCCTTGACATCAAATGCTGTACTCAATCAGGGATTGTCCATTTGTAGTTTTTTGGGTGTAAGTAAAAAAACTAGCAATGCCTTTGGAATGGGTGCTGCTGTCACTTTTGTACTGGTCATTTCTTCACTGATTGTATACGGTGTGCAATATTCATTTATTGTTCCTTTTAAGTTGGAGTACTTAGACCTTATTGTCTTCATTTTGATTATTGCTGCACTTGTACAGTTGCTGGATATAGTGCTGAAAAGGTTTGCTCCTACCATGTATTCAAGTCTAGGTGTGTATTTGCCACTTGTCACTACCAACTGTGTAATTATATATACCGTAAGGCGAGTGGTGGGATATGATTTGTCTACGCTTGGTTTATTGCAAGCCTTTTTAGACCCTTTATTTGTTGGTTTAGGTTTTATTTTGGCTATTTGTTTGATGTCTGGTGTGAGAGAGCGTCTGGCTTTGGGGAAAATACCAAAGACTTTTGAAGGTTTTCCCATAGTGTTAATTGCAGCGGGAATATTTGCTATGGCTTTCTCAGGTTTTATTGGGTTCAAAATTTGATTCTTTTGCATTTTGCTATTGTCTGTGCTTAAAATATCCATTTAAATATCAACTTATAAGGAGAGTATAATATGTTTGTACAGTATATTTTGCCAATATTAATTTTTACTGTTGCTTCTGGTCTGATTGCTTTTGGTCTCTGCGTAACTTCCAATAAATTTGCTGTCAAAACTGATCCACTATACGACAAAATCAAATCCATTATCGGTGAAGTTAATTGCGGAGCTTGCGGATACGCTGGCTGTGCAGGATATTCAAAAGCACTGTCCACATTTGAAGATAATTTGGGCAAGTGTAGACCTATGAAACAACAAGGATACGAACAAATTCAACAAATATTGAATGAAGAAAAATCAAAAAGGTTGCAACACATCAATAAACAAGAATAAATTTTTAATTATACATTATATTTAAAAATTTTTAAATATAATGTAACTTATTTGAAGTTACAGATATTTACACGAACAAGTACTGGCAATGTACTTGATTTTTTTTTGTTTTTATGGTATACTTTATTGGGTCAAAGTGTACATTTATTCTATTTTGTAGAGGAGATTAATGTATGATAAAAACTTTTAGAGTTATTTTGACATTTTTGTCGTTGTTTATGTCGGGTTTAGTAGCGATGTCAGTGTACAGTTTTACTGATGAGATTGCTAGTTTGGATATAAATTTTGCAAGTGGTGGTGCTAGTTATTTTGTAATTGTGAGTAACTTATTGCCTGAATATACTGTTTTACAAGGTGAAGAATTAGAGCTTGTTGTAAAAGTGGAATCAACTTACAAGCCAAATGATGTGTACTATAATTGGTTTTCTGACAATAACTTAGCCAACTCTGGTTCGGCACAATTTGATATTTATTTTTATGCCCAAATAAAGTACAATGTACCTACCGATGAGGCTGGAACTTTTTACTATCATGTGGAAATGAATTGGAAAAATTCTGCGGGTCAAAATTTTTATGCCAATAGTTTGGTTGCAAAGGTGAATGTGCATAGCGATGATACAGACGGGAACACAGAGGGAAATGGCAACACAGAGGGTAATGAGAATACGGATGGTAACGAAAATACAGACAGTAATAGTAATACAGAGGGAGAAAACAAACCAGGCAAAAAACCAAATCAGAGTACAGGAGAAAAACTGATAAGTTTTATCACAGAGAATACCGTATGGCTGTCCATTGCTGTTGTGACAATACTGTCCGTTGGGGCGTTGTTGGTGGTAGATAGAATGCTTAAAAAGAGAGATTAAAGCTAGATTTTTAAACAGATTGTAAGAATAAAAAGCAAGCGCAACTACGCTTGCTTTTTATAGTTACTATTATAGTAACTATAAAAGTATGTGCTTATCAATATTTTATGGAACTTTGTCACATTTATAGTTTTGAGTTTCAGGCTGTTACATATATTGACAACAGCAATTTTTGGCAGGATACTTGATTTCTTGTGTAATTTATGATATAATGTATTAGTTTGAAATTGTAAAATTATTTAGTTATATATATTAACTTTAATTAGCTTTACAATTGGGTAAATTAAATTTTATCAAAATAATTTTATTTAAAATGACTACAATAGAGTAAACAATGAGATCGAGGAGATGAACATGATAAAATCTATGAGATTCTTTTTAGTATTTTTACTGGCAATTGTGTTGTTGACAAAACTTGCAGTTGGAGTACAGTTTGCTGGTAATGGTTTCAATCTAGACAAAAATGTATATAAAAGCATAGCGAAGCAAGAAAAAATGATTTCTCCAACAGGTCCAAAAGTCAACCACCTATGGATATCTGTCAACCTATCATCAGAGTATGTCGTTGAAAAAGATGGTAAATTGGAGCTTGTTTTGGTAGCAGATATATCGCTGGCACCATGGGCATATGAGTTCACTTGGTTTTTAAATGAACAGCCAGTAGAGTATGGCATTGGGAAAAATAAAGAAGAGATTAAATACAATGTGTCAACCAATCAACCGGGTGAATATTTTATTTATGCTAAATTACTTTATATCAATCAGTTTGGAGTGCTAATTGATGAAATTTTTAGTACGCATGCAAGGATATTGGTGACTAGTGATGACACAGACGGGAACACAGACGGCAATGGTAACACAGATGGCAATGGCAACACAGATGGCAATGGTAATACAGATGGTAACGGGAACACAGATGCTGGCAACAAACCGGGAAAGAAACCTGATCAAAGTATAGGCGAAAAGCTGGTAAGTTTTGTTACCGAGAATACCGTATGGGTATCCGCTGCTGTTGTGACAATACTGTCCGTTGGAGCGTTGTTGGTGGTAGATAAAATGCTTAAAAAGAGAAATTAAAGTTTTGCATAGTTTATTTTGTATGTTTACATTTATTGATATGAGGGAGAAATTTATGACAAAATCAATCAAAATTTTTTGGATATTTTTATTTTCAATTTTTTTATTGGTAGAATGCACGCTAGGTGTGAAACTGGCCGCTAACAATGAGTTTGTAAAGTTAGAGCCAGTAGATAGCCCTACGACAATTTTTGAGTGGACAGAAGACTTGTTGCCAGAGTATACCGTCAATCAAAATCAGAAATTGGAGTTGACGGTTGTAGCCAAGTTAGTATTACCAGAGTCAAATACCTTTTCTTACAGTTGGTATGAGGTGAATGGTAGTAATGAGGAAATAGTTGATACAGGTAGTGCTAGTAGTGATAAAAAAATAAACTACTCTGTTCCAACAAATCAAGTTGGCGTATATTATTTTTATATAGGGTGTGCTGCTGAAAATAGCATGTTCCCTATTTCAATCAAAAGTACATTGGCAAAGGTAGTTGTAACTTCTGATGATTCTGGCGATGGCAACGAAAATGGCAATACTGATGGAAATGGCAACACAGAGGGTAATGGCAATACAGATGCTGACAACAAACCGGGGAAGAATCCTAATCAAAGTATAGGAGAAAAGTTGGTGAGTTTTATCTCTGAAAACACAGTGTGGTTTTCTGTTAGCGTCATTATCATATTGTTTGTTGGGGCATTGTTGATAGTAGATAGAACGCTAAAAAATAGAGAATAAAGTTAGATTTTTAAATGATGTAAAAAATAAAAAAGCAAGTGTAATTTTCACACTTGCTTTTTTTGTAAGTTATTTTTATGCATTTATTAATATTTCCACAATGCGTTGTGTACCGTTGATTTTTGACTGACCTTTACAGTTTTGTTTTAAAATGTCTTTAGAACTTTGCAATTCTGTAAGCTTATTTACCAAATTTACTGTGGTCAGATCTTCTTGTTGCAACACTAGTATGCATTTTTTTTCAAAAAAATATTTGGCATTTTGCAGTTGATCGCCTCTGCTTGTGCTTTTAGGTAGAGGAATAGCAATGGTAGGTTTTGCCAAGCTTACAAATTCGAACAGTGCATTTGCTCCCGCTCTTGTAACGATAAAGTCAGAAGCATCAATATAGTCAGCCATATTGTGTGCAAATTGTATTTGCAAATATCCTCGCCTTTTTATGTCTTCTGTTTGATTTTTACCAGTAATGTGCAGCACATTGAACTGCTTTAATAATAAGTCTAAGCTTTTAATAATGCAATCATTGATGGCAACAGCGCCCGAACTTCCTCCAACAGCCAACAGAGTGGGTAGTGTAGGGTTAAAGTTGGACAAGTCTAGTCGTGTTTTGTCCCCTTTGAGGGGTCTTATTGGACTTCCTGTGTGTTCAGCATTTTTGAGTTTTTTTGAAACGCTAGCAAAAGAACACAGCACGACTTTTGCTTTTCTTTGACAAAGCTTGTTGGATACACCTAGTGAGTAGTCACTTTCGTGTATGATATAAGGTAACCCTAGCTTTTGTGCTGCAAGCATAACAGGCAATGATACAAATCCGCCTTTGCTAAATACCAAATCAGGTTTAATTTGTTTTAGTATAGATATAGCTGATTTTCTGTTTGCAACTAATTTAAATGGTATGAGAGCGTTTGATAAATGCAAGTGTGGACGCACGAGTTTCACGCTATTTATTGTGTGAAAAGTGACTTGTGGGCTATTTGTCAGTACCAAATCTCTATCCGTAGATAAGCCTATGTAATGTATGTCAAATTGTGCTGCTGTCAGAGCTGGAATCAATGCCAAATTTGGCATGATGTGACCCCCTGTCCCGCCACCTGTTAGTACAATTCTCTTGCTCATATTAATCTCCCTTAATAGTTTATGACTGTTATTAAATAATATGAATATATTTGTCGTTTTTTATATTATTTAAGCATTGAAAATCTTGACAAATGGCTACCAATTTGTTATATTTTGTATATATGGAAAATGTAAGAATGGTCAATTTACGATTATTTTTATATGTTGCAGTATTCGTGATCGCTGGAATACTGTCTAGTTTTGCAGTGTTTATAAATCCTATAATTGGTATTCTGTCTTTGCTATGTGTGTTGACTTTGCCAGTAATTTTGGCTTTTTATCATTATGGTCAGGGCGATGTCAAAAGATTTATTACCTATTTGGTTGTTTGCTTATTTGTAATAGCTTCACTTGTTGGTTTCTTTGGTAGAATTATAGTTTGGCAGCAAAATAGAGTGAGTGGTGATTTTAGAGTAAGTGGAACGATTTCCAAGATTTGGACACAGTATGATGGCAACTTTATGTCTTTTGAACTGTCCAATGTACATTTAGATGGTAAAAAAGTGGGTGGCAATTTGCATTTAAATATGTCAATAAAATCTGAAAATTCGATTTTTTATTTGGCAAAATCTGGCGATGAGATGCGTTTTGAGGGCTTTGTTGATACCTACAACTTGCTTGAAGATGGTCTTGATATAACACAGCTAGCAAAAAATGTTCGGTATTTCAGTAAAATTGTTGACACCAACGCACAGTCATACTTGTTGCCCAATGTTCCTACTGGTATGGAAAAAATAAGGGAATACATTGCAAATACAGTGCAAAAATATTTGTCGCCCGCCAATGCAGCACTTGCAATAGGCATGTTAATTGGAGATAGACAGTACATGGACGCTGACTATTCAAGTGTTTTTAGCCAGTCTGGGTTTGCTCATATCATTGCTGTATCCGGACTGAATATTACTTTTA
The DNA here is from genome assembly GCA_031286385.1 of Clostridiales bacterium. Taxonomy (GTDB): domain Bacteria; phylum Bacillota; class Clostridia; order Christensenellales; family Pumilibacteraceae; genus WRGC01. The sequence continues at coordinate 37,086 of JAITUJ010000002.1, forward strand.
TAGCTATGATTTTGACATGGTTTTTTAAAAGATTAAAGTTACATAAAGTTTACATTTTTTTATTTAGTTTTGTATTGGTTTTCTTTTACACATGGCTAGCACGGTTTAGTCCTTCTGTATTGAGAGCCTTTATCATGTTTACAGTTTTCAATATTAGCAGTTTGAGAGGAAAGTGGTATGATAGTCTAAACAGCTTGGGATTTACTGCATCCATTTTGTTGGCATTCAATCCGCTGTACTTGTTTGACTTTGGATTTATTTTGAGCTTTGGTGCTACTTTTAGTATAATACTGTTTCACAAAACTTTCTTTAAAAGTTTGTCAAAGTTTAGCTTAGGAAAATTTAAATTTGCGAGGACAAAAAATGCATTTTCTCTTGTATTGTCCATTCAAGTTTTTTCTGTTGCTCTTACTGCATTTTTGATTCATAAACTTTCGACATATTCCATCATAACAAATATAATTTTTCAATCACTTGTCGGATTGCTTTTTATTAGTCTGATGGTACTCGTTCCACTTGCTATTTTTATCCCAGTGTTTGGTTATTTGTTAAGTTTTGTGGATTTTGCTATGTCTGGATTTTCTTATAGTTTGAGCTTTTTTACCAATTTGCCTTTTAGCATCATTTATCTATGGCCAAACTTTATGTTCGTTTTATTATTGCTTGTTACATTGAGCTTATGTAGCAGATTTGTACTAAAACAAAATGTCAGAAAAATAGCATTAGGTTTGAGTTTTGTATTGTACTTTGGTGTTTTTGTTTCTGGTTTACCTACAAGCGATATAAAGTATGCAGTGGTACCATTGAGGAACAATCAAACGATTGTTGCCTTAAACAAAAAAAAGCTATATTTTGGTAGCATTAGTGCCAATGCAAATCAAAGTTATGATGTGTTGGATTTTAAAATAAATAGTTTGGATAGCATTTTTATCAATGATGACAGTTTTATCAATGCATACAGTTTGTCCGCTATGCGGCGTTCCTTTGGTGTGAGAAATTTTTATGTACCTTTGACCGTGAGTGTAGACGATATAGTGTCCATGCAGCAAATGAACTTAAATGTCACAGTCTTAGATGGCTATCAATTTGTAGACTGTGGTGACTTTAATGTAGGTGCATTGATAGTGGACGGTGTGTTTTTGGGATATCAGTTAATTGGTCAAAGTGTAGATATTTTGATAACCGCTCAAAATATAAATTTGAGTAAATTTGAGAACGAGTTTTTGGACAACTTTGACATTGTCAGGTCAAGTTTTAGTTCGGAGATACAACATGCTGTACAAATCGTAGACAGTTCTTTTTTTGATTCCAATATAGAACAAGTTTTTGTTGTGCATGATTTTCCACGCTGCTTTTTTGACTACTTAAATTTTGCTATCATAAAAAGGAATTAATTATTTTAAAATGAATAAAGTGTATAGAAATAAAAAAAATTTTTGAAAAAATATATAGAAAAACGCTTTACAAATTTTGTGTACTATGTTAGTATATATTGCATAGACAAAGTGAACATAATTTGAATAGCAATAATATATTTGTGACAAAAAGATAATTATAGTGCTGGAATAAATCTTTTTTTGGAATATTTTATATTTATAGTAAAAATATGTACGCAAATTCTTGACAACTAAAATTTTATATGGTATAGTGTGTGTACATCTTATAAATACACAATTAACATATAAAATTGTTGTATCTTTGTCAATTTTTTAAAAAGGAAGGAGAACTTTAATATGGGGAAAACTTTTAAAACTTACAAAAGCATTGCAATGCTTTTGTGTTTAATGCTTGTACTATCTCTGGTTTTTGTGGCATGCGCTAAAAAAAAGAGCGAAGAGGATATTGTTGTGCCTACTGGGATAGTTTTTCAAGATGACATAGCATTTGATGTGGTTGAGGGAGGTTCATTGAGATTTGTCCCAACAATTGTTCCCGCCAATGCGCCAGGCACTGTGAGAATGTCTGTGAGCAGTGACGTAGCTTCTATTGGTGGAACAGATGGACACACTTTGATTGTATCCAATGATGCAATTGACAGGGGAGTGACAGAAATTGTTGTGAACGCTTTTGTACCGGATTCAACTGTCAGTGTTCCTGTCACAGTTACCATACGCCCAAAGCCAAAATTGGATACTAGGCAGATTGTAAGACTGGCAGCAGGTTCGCATTACAAGCTAGATTTGACGATTGATGGAGAGCAATCTAGTGAGGAGGATATCGTTTGGATGGTGTCAGACAATAATTATATTACTGTTGATCAATACACTGGACTTATCACTGCCAATCAAAATGCAAATCCTACAATATCTCCGTTGACTGTGACGACTTCTGCAATATTAGAAAATGTAACTAGGGAAGTCAATACGCAAGTGTATGTTGAGCAAACTACACGCGCAAACAATTTTGTGACACAACATAAGGGTTTACTTAGCTGGGACAAAAATAAGATAGATAAGCTAGATGGTCCCAATGCTTCAGAACCCAGTCTTCAAATACTGACAATTCTTTTGAAAGAAGTTGTGCAAAGTAGTTTTGATGCAGAAAAGGTTAGAACAGAAGAGTTGCAATACTATGGTTTAGGAGATCAAGAAACAATACACAATGACTTTGATGAGCTTCAAAATTATATTGTGGATAATTTGTACACCCAAGTATTTTCCCCAGAATTTAGAAATTTTCTCAACAATAGTGACATCTTAAACAAAGTGCAAAGTGTTGTGGACGCACTGGACAAAGACAGCTCTGCTAGTTTGATGTCCAGAGTGATAAGTTCATTTACGCAAGATATTGGTCAAGTTGAGTTGATGGATCTCATTGAGGGATTTAATGCTATTTTAGGTGACCAGAACACAATTGTAAATCAGTTGAAAGATAGCGTAAACAGTTTAAAGAATCTCAATAAGTTTGATAAGTTTTATTTTGATAGTGAATTTGCTGTTTTAGATGTAAAGTTGAAAGATGTCAAGCATCACATAGATAGGATATTGCCTTTTAGAGATTTTTATTTTAAATCACCATATTTATATTACAGTGGCTATGTCACATTAAATTACAATGATCTCTATGCACAACTAGAAGGTCTGCCTAATATGCCTTCACTTCCTGGTGAAAAGCCTTGGTTTGAAGAAGTAGTCGATATATTTGCCGCTTTAAATAAATTAACGGGCGTACTTGTTGACAGTATAAGAAGTACAAATCAGACAATAGTAGATTTTAAAAACTCTGTCAATGTCAATGATTCACTGTGTACTTTTGAAATAGAATTCATTGACAATGTTCGTGAGGATATGTTGTCAAAGTACAATGAAGTAAAGAAACAACATGATTATTTGATAAGTGAAATAGCTGGTGATTTTCCACCGTTAGAGCCTTTTGAATGATTTATATATTAGAAATTTTTGCAATAGTTTATTTTTAACTATTCTTTGGGTAAGTTTACAAAAGACAAAATAAAGAAATACAAAAGATAAGTTTGACAAAAAACGCTGTTTCATGACAGTGTTTTTTGTCATTTTTTTTAAAAATTTATATATTAAAAAAGTTATTTTTTTTGTCAAAGAATACATTGTAACAAAGCATTTCAATTTTGCACGCGGTACCAACTGGTGCCAAAATGAGTTTTAGTAAAATAATGCTTTTTACTAAACAAAAATTGTTGCAAAAAATGCTTGTCAAATTGTGTAAAAAATAGTATACTAGTGCTAGTTTGCATTTTGTATAAAAAATTTACAATGTAAGTTTAAAAGTTTGCAAAAAAGGATATTTATGTTGAGCAATTTTTTTATGATAAGTTCACTAAATGGTAGCATAATTTTGGCAGTTTTTTTAATTGCTTTTGTTGCAATTGTCTTGTACAGCGTTTTGGGGTTTACCCGAGTTTTGAGTGATACTGTTACAGTAGGTGACCCTGTAATCACATACAAGCGCATAAAATTAAAGTACATTGTGCTGTTTATCTTTGTCATTGGACTGATAATTCGTTTTGTTTGTGCTGCTTTATTTGATGGTTCTATAGGCGGTATGTATGGTTTGGTCGGAGCTTTTAGAATGTTTCAAAGTGACGGTCTAAATGGATATTCTATTTTCAATGCAGATACAACAAGTCAAATATATCCACTAGCGTTCTATATAAACTCTGTATTTGGTTGGTTGGGTAGTAAATTTGGCGATGATACTATTTTATACTTCTTTATGAGAGTCCCTTTTATTATGGCTGATTTGGGAAGCGCTTTTCTGTTATATTTTATAACAAAAAAATATATCAATATTCAGTCCGCAGTTATTGTGCTTGCATTGTTTTTATTAAACCCTCTATTTTTTATAAACAGTAGTATTGACAGTAGAGTAAATAGTATACTCATACTTGCTTTGTTGTGTACATTTTATTTTATGGTAAAACGCAATGTAGTTGCAATGCTGGCGTTTTATGGTGTAAGCTTATTGTTGGACAGAGGAGCCCAGTATGTTTTTGCTCCCATTGCTGTGTACACTGTTTATTTGTTTGTCAGAGCAATCATAAATGTCAAAAAAGATGGTGCAAAAGATTATTTAAAAGATAACAGTCGCAGTCCAATGTTGCTTGTTCCATTATCCATTATCGGTGTGTTTTTGGCAATGTGGTTGGTATCATTGCCATTGGTAAAATCTAGTATGGGTTTCAATCCGTTTAAATTTTTGGTTGAAACATTTATTGTCAATATAAAAAGATACGAACTATTTGGATTGGATGCACTTTCGCTTTACAATTTGTTTGGACGCAATGGTCAAGCACTTTCTTATAACTTTAATGGATTATTTTTTGGAATTACATTTTTACTTTTGTCTTCCAT
>JAITUJ010000038.1 GCA_031286385.1 Clostridiales bacterium
CGGAGAGGACACACCTCCACTCGTCACTTCGGCTTTTATCGTTCCACTGTGACTGTTAGAAAAATACAATAACCCTGATTTGCTACTAGAAAATGTATTCGTACCAGGCTTTAAATCACTAACCATCATATCTACAAACTGCATAGGCATGTACCTAGTTCCAATAGTGGCTGTCAGATTTCCACCTGTAACATTTACAGTTATACTCTCATTAGCTTTACACCATATGCCGGTTGGAAAATAGGGCCATCTGCAAAATAACTTTGCTTGTAACTCCTTAGTCTGCTCCGCCGTTTTGCCTTTACCTACAATATCAAATGTGCGGCTAGATAGCTTAGAATTTTTACTCTTCGCATCAGATTCTAAATTATTCTGACCGCCAGCAATAAAATCATTGCTGTAATGAAAATATTCATCATTTAAAAAATCATTGCACTTAGCAAGAAAAGTGAGTCTACCAAATTTTAAGATTGGTAGACTTAAAATGATAATCAACAAAAATATAATAAATCTTGATTTTTTTGTATATATCATAACAATATGGTGTTACAAATAAAAACTTATTATACTTGATAATAAGTTTTTATTACAACTTAACTACATTCTTTACGGTGCAATGGCAATGAGTCCTTGCTGTGCTTTGTACTTATCTGTTCTGATTAACCTTCTTGATATCAAATTATTGTTATTGTCATAAAAGCACAGATATCCTTTACTCAAAAGTCCACCTTTACTGTGAGATACCTGCAACCTATCTCCACTCAATGCATCTTTACTAATGTAATCATAATCTTTATCAACTATCTCTTCGTCAAACTCTGGGGGCGGTATTGTATCGACAATTTCACACTCTGGCACTATACTGTATGGCATAGGCAACCCATAAAATTCAATACTACAATGGTCATTGAAATCACTTGCTTTGATGTAAATAGGATGTGTTGTAGTGTTCTCAAATTTTAAATCACTTGTACCATTGTTCACCATCGCATCAAAAGACGGATCCACATAACGCACAGGTAAGCTGTGATTTTTTACACTCAAAATGCACATGTCTGCCCTAATCGCTGCATTGTAAAGGGTTGTACTGACTTGACAAACACCACCACCTACTCCATCTTTAAATCTACCTTGCACAATAATTTTGCTTTCTTTATAACCTCTTGTTGGCGTTCTTGGTCCAACTACCTTGTTAAAACTAAATTCTTGATTGGGCATTATGCAAGTGCCATTTATTTTTTTAAGTGACAATCTTATGTTGTTTTTTCTATTTTCATTACTGGCAGAAAAGTCTGTACTAAATTTAGCTCTAAAAAAAGTCGCTTGATTGTTAAAATTTTGCGTTACCAATGCTGGTATATCAACAGTACTGGCCTGCACTTCTGATTTTCCCGCTATCAAACTATCGACAATATTTTCAAGTAGTTTTTGCCTGTCTAGCACTCTTCCATTTTTCTCCTTTGAAATCTCAAACATATCTTTTCTTTCCGGCAAAAATTTTACCTCACTGTCAACAGGTTTTACATTCAATGATTTTTCTACTCTATCTATAACATCAAAAATTCTTGGAAAAACAAACTTCAAAATTTGTTGTGAGTTTTCTCCCATTTGTTGTCTTTGCTTCATTAACAGTATTTTATTTTCTATTGTTCCATTGATTTGTCTGTCCCAAAAATCTCTCTCTACAATATGATTGGGTGCTTGCACTTTGTAATCTATATATCTAAAAACTAGCTTTTGAAATTTTATATCAAAAACTAGCCTTTTAGAATTTGCAGTATTTAATGTATTTTGTGATACATTTTGCCAACATTGAATAGCAAGATTTTTACGAGAAAAAAAACCAAAACTAAAAAGAGTAAACAATGCAATAAAAACATACAAAGATAATCTTTTTATTATGCAAGTCATATTTATAGTATGCCTGCTTGTACACTATATTATACGGTTATAAAGTGGTATACATTTTTAGTGTTTTCCTAGATTAGCACATATGACACCACTAGCTAGACCACTCAACGAACCTATGGCTATGTCATTTAACAATTCCAATCCATATTCAAAAGACTGATTCAATGCAGAGAACATGACAAAAGCTATTGTAATATAAAGCAATCCAATCAAAAAGCCTTTCAGCCAACCATTATTTGTACCCCTTATACTCAATAGGCAACCCAAAAAAATACTTACCCCTTTTATCACTTGATTTATAAATGGTATCAACTTGTCACTTATATCAAAAAAATATAATGCAGCTGCGTAAAGCAGTACAAACCCCAGTGTCAGGATGACTGCAAAAAGTACTCCTTTAACTATAAGCATGACACTATTTTTTTGTATGTCAATTTTATTACTGTCTTTCATTTCTACCCCTGTTACTTTTTATTATGTGGACAATCTATAATATGAGATTAGTATCGTTATTATTACAATTTTTACAGTTGACATATTTATAAATATAAAAAATCCTCGCCTAATTTTTATGATTTTTGTACAACAAAGTTTTTATGAGAATTTGTTTTAATAATAGTTACTATTTATACATTATTTATACATATATTTAGGTTATCTTGTAAATTTTTTTTATAAACTTCAAAAAAGTATGAAAAAAAATTTGACATATGTGTAAAAATGTACTATACTTGTTAATATATGGCATCTAGTATACAAAACGACTTGTTGCGTGAACGCATCAGTGCAGTTATTTTAAAGTCACTAACGAGTGGCGACAAAGAAATGCAAGAAATTTTAAAAGAAATAGAACTGCGTTCTAGTGGACAGTTTAAATTGAAGTCACCAACTTTGAACAGCTCACTCAAAAAATTGGAGGAGCAAAATTTTATAACCACATACATTGATGAGGGTAAAATTGGCAAACGCATTAAGGAGAGAAAGATGTTCTCACTCACTGAAAAAGGTAAAGATAGTTTTATTAAAAGTATGACAGAGTGGGAGTATCAGCGTTCAGTAGCAGATCAATTGTTGAGTGACCGTCCCTTCAATTTGTCCATCTTACCCCCTGTGTCCAAAGCGCCACCAAAACAGCGCAAACCAAAATTGCTGCTAAAAGAGCAAAATTTTGTGGACTGTGGACAAACTGTTGACTCTCTAACAATGGATAATGCATCACAAAATGACACTTACTTATCTTTTTATCGTGATGAATTAGATGAGCAAAGTACTGTTTCACAGTCAGCAGGTATGCAAAGTGATTTTGTAGAAAATCTACAAAGTGACTTAGAGTCATTTTTACCTCCTATTGATCAAGAGAGTGCAGTATCAAATAATCCTTCAATGCAATGTAGCACAGATATCCAACAAATGTTTTCTCAACTTTCCAACAATAGGAGTTTTGGCACATATTTGGATAGCTTACAAGATAACAGTAGTAATAATAGTAGTGTTGATACACTTTATTTTGAAATGTCAAAATCTAAGACAGACAATTTTGAAGATAGTGCTCTAAATTCAACTTCGGACAGTATTTTTCAAGATACACAAAGTGAACAACAAGCCATAAAAGAAGAATACTCTACTGTATATGTAAAGCCACAATTTTCTACACAGTCAACACAATCTGACAAAGTAACGGTTATAAAGCCATTTGATGAAACCAAACTCTTTTTGGAAAGAGAATACAGGAGATTATTGGCAGAATTGATAACAGATCATCAACCATTTACAAGTTCACAAAACGAACAAATGTTTCCACAAAACAACACGGATACTGCACAATTTTTGGAACAGCCTATTAAAACTACAATTAGTCAAGATTACAATACTCCTATAAATCACACAACTTATGTCATCAACGGCCAAGAAAAAAGCAATATTGAGCAAAAAGTTGAAGTTGAAAACAGTACAGCTTTTGATAGTACAACTTTTGATTTGGGAAATCAAAAGCAAGGAGAAATGACAAAACAAGTCGCTACAAAAAATATACGCTTATCAAATTTTGATGAGAATTATCAGCAAAATTTAAATCATTTAGATGCTTTATACTTTAATTCCAATAATATTATTAGCTCAAAGCAAAATGTTCACGAGCTTTCCATGCGGTCACACAATCAAACAGTCGTAAAAGAATATAATGCACAAAACTACTATCGCAGCAATAAGTTGATGTCAAAACAGTTTAATATTCTTTTTTCAATTTTGTTTACAGAGATTGCACTGACTTTTATATTTTTCAATCTTTTACCTACACTTAGCACACCCGTTCCTTATTGGAACTTTTTAGTTGCATTAGTAGTAGCCGCCGCATTTCCTCTATATTCTAGCTTCACAAACTATACGAATCCTGAAAAGCGGACAAGGTATACGGGTTCATTTGGTTTATCTTTAAAAATTAGGTCAATTATTTTCACACAGTTGTCCGCAATAGCATGGCTAGTAATGTTATGGTCCAATCAGAGCATGAACTGGCAAGAAGCATTATTGCATTCTATACCTTCAATGATATTTTTATCTAATATAGTAGTTAGTTGCATAATATTCAATAAGCTCTATTCATCAAGAATGTACGCAATAGATTGAGTGTTAAATCTAGGTGGTATCTAAAATTCCTACAAATAAAAAGTCAAAGTTTGGCACAAGAAATCAAACTTTGACTTTTTATTTGTGTCTTGCATTAATTTTTGTGTATCAACTAAATTACTTAAAATCACATGTCTAATATTACTCTCCCTGTTCAATCATCCATCTAACACCTCATTAGATTTATCATGTTAAATTAATCTCATGTTTTATAAAGGCACTTCTTCCCCATCTACTTTTTTAGAATTGATTTTTTGGATATAAAAAATCACACAGCCAAAAGCCGTGTGATTTTGTGACAATGGCAACATCATCATATATGCTGACCCTGTCTATTTTAATATCTGTATATTAATCAAAATTATGCTACATTAAATATCCAAAAACAAGACTTACAACTGAAAATTTTTACCAAATTATTTATTGTTACATTTCTTGATAATCATTGCTAAAACTCTTCAATGTCGAAGTGACAGCTGATGAATTGGTTAAACCAATAATATTCAAATAATTTTCGTCAGAGTGCATAAATGCACTTGCAAAAAATTTAATCACTTTTTTTGATGACTCTTGTTGTTCAAATGTCAAATTAAATGCAATTAGTAATCTGTCCAAATCTACAAAAGCGTTTACAACACTTCCATTTGTGACTTTCTGCATCAATCTTGCAGCCGTTAACCTTGCTACTACACTGTGATTTCTGTCCTTTGACATTACATCACTTGTAATTGAATTTATTGAACTTGTATTTATTCTAACAACTTCGTCATATGTTGCAAACGGCAAAATAATCATACTGTCAGATGTTTTTTTTGCATTTTCAAGCATCACTTCAAAAACTTTTTGAGTATATATTAACCTGCGTACAGGCTGACCTTTTGCTCGCACCATATTTAAGTTGACTGACAGTATGGCAGAAACATATTTTTGTCCATTGTGCATTGACTGTTTAAATTCTATCAAGTCACCATCTTCTAGATTTTCTTTTCTTATCAAATTATAATTTAGTACAACATCTGTTTGCTTCCCTTCTGTACTATATACCTTACATAAATACTCATTTTGATTTATAAAACAAAGCCCAAAATGAGCGCCTGGTAAGGTATTCTCTCGAGAACTAGTATAGAACAACTCGTCAGCCAATTGCTTTTGTACATTGTCAAAACCTTGATTTTGAATTATATGTGCTTGTTGTGACATAAATTGCAAATTATTGCTCATAGTTGTTCTCTTATTTGACCTGTGTAAAATATTTTCTATCAATTCATCTTTTCTTTTGTTGGTAGTGCCTTTTATAAACATTGACTTACCAACTTCTCTCAATTGCATAATATTCATTTTATACAATTCATTTTCCGAATAATTCATCATATTTTTCTCCTACTTTTATTGCATATTAGTATTTTTTCTTTTGTGTTTGTTTTTTAATTTTACTTATAGATTTTTTAACAATAAAAACCATAAAAAGTGTAATTGTGAGGGATATTATTAAGACGATTTCTGCCCACCAAAACAAAAAGGGACGAGATTTTAAAAAGTACTGTTGTGCAAAGCTTGTAACCATATCACATTCTTGCTCCGACACTTGTCTAACATTAAATGCAATATGAGAGTTTTTAGCAGTGTACAGTGTATTACTTTTAAGAATTCCGCAATCTTGCAGTCTTGACAAAACCTCTCTTGATGGATAATTTTGAGAATCTGATTTAGAACTTGACACAACTGCAATTGTACTTTGAACGGTTGGTACCGTAGTCAATAAATCCAGATAATGCATTGAGGTACTACTGTTGTTCCCGTTATTGCCCAACATAATGACATCTGCATTAAAATACTCTCCAAATATTGCACTGTACTGTTTTACAAATAACTCTTCTACAATACTGTCAGCTGACCCACTAAAAACAAATTTTTTGTCCTTATATTCTAAAAGCATAATTGGACTGTTGTTGTTAATTGCAAAGTTACTACCCAAAAGAGATGAACTTGCAAAAGGAAAGATGCTAAATGAAAACTGGGCATTTAGGTCTTTAATTTTAGAATGCAATACATATTCTTGCGTACTATTTACCAAAACCCTTGCTTTGCTATCATGAATCGATTTGACAGCCTTTTGATAACTTGCCGAATTGTGAGTATTGTATCCGCTCGCTAGATAGTCAAACCCTGGATCAACAAACATTGGATCATTTTTATCTACACTCATTGTATTTGGTCTAAATATTGTGGTATTTGCAGAACAATATTTTTCAATTATTTGAGGCAATCCTCCCACTCTATTAGAAAAAGCCGAAGTCACGATTATATTGTCAAAGTACAAAAAGTTACCCAAACTGACCAAATTTATATCTATATAGTTGAGCAATTTCCCTACGCTTTGAACACTTCCACAATCAATCAGTAAAGTTGTGTCATCTGGAAACTGAACAATCACAGCATCACCTTGCCCGACATCTACAATATGAACAGTCAACTTTGATCCACTGACTGACTGCATTTTATCAAGAGTCAGTTCTCTCAATCTCAACGAGCTGTTAATTTGATTTTGCCATATCAAACTACCAAACAAAACCACTATAAAGAATGCACAAGTACTCAATTGTACATAAATTTGCTTGGTCATATGACATCAATTGTACTGCATGACAGTGTTATTTATAACACAAAATTTTCCAACTTGCGAACCCATTGTCAACACAACACTATCTCCTTTTTTAATCAATCCAGTATTTGCCGCTTTATTCAAAGAGTACTTGACCAACTCATCACTGTTTGTACACCGTTCACCGTATATAGCCGTCACGCCCCAATAACAACTCAATTGTGTTGCAACCTGCTTGTCCATACAAATCGCAATAATGGGTTGTTGTGGTTTAAATCTAGCTACTTGTCGGACAGTATTACCACTTTGAGTAGGAATAACTATTGCCTGCACCTCTGCTGCCATTGCCATATTACAAGCACCCTGCCCAGCTGCTGCGCTTGCACCGTCACTACATAGAGGCTGTTTTGAAAACTTTGATTTATAATCTATGCCTTTTTCTACATTGACAATTATGTTAGCCATAGCACTTACAGCAGAAACTGGAAATTTTCCTGCGGCTGATTCACCGCTCAACATTGTAGCACTTGTGCCATCAAACACAGCATTTGCAACATCAGATACTTCTGCTCGAGTCGGTCGTGGATTGTTTATCATACTTTCCAACATTTGAGTGGCAGTGATAACAAATTTACCGGCATCATTGCATGCTTTAATCATGTTTTTTTGTATCCACGGCAACTCTGCATAAGGTATTTCTACGCCCATATCTCCCCTTGCTACCATAATGCCATCACTGACTTTAATGATTTCTGCCAAATTATTTACGCCTTGCCTATTTTCTATTTTTGAAACAAGTTGTATATGTGTAGCCTTATTTTTTTTCAAAAGTTCTCTGACATCTAGCACATCTTGCGCAGTACGCACAAAACTGAGTGCTATATAATCCACTTTTTGCTTGATTCCATACTCAATATCTTCTTTGTCTACCTTTGATATAAAAGGCATGTCCAAATCTACATCAGGCAAATTGATTGCTTTTTTATC
>JAITUJ010000041.1 GCA_031286385.1 Clostridiales bacterium
CTCATCTCTCTCGCCAACATCATAACATGTGGTATGCTAAATATCGTCACTATTACCAATACCATAATGACCATATCTCTTATCCTCATACCCTTCTTATTATCCATTGTTCCCATAAACTTTTAACTCCTGTAATTTTAATTATGCTTTCAATATTATATCATACTTCTCAAAGCAACTCAATATTTAAAAGATTCTTACGATCTGTCAAAAATTACAAAAGCTCTACTGTTGCTTAAACTTAACAATATTCCCAGTGGTACTCTGCAACAAACTATATAGAGAGTTGAACGAGCACATCAAATCATTTTCACTTTTATATGTATTCGGATAAAGCTCCAAAATAACTGGTGCAGTACAATTCGTTTTTACGAGATAATTAAATATAAATTCAAATTCAACTTTACCACAAAATGGTAAGCACGGCGTATTATCCAATCCTACATCACAAATATGAACAGTGCTCAACCTGTCTTGTGTAGCTTTAAAAAACTCAATTGGGTCGTGACCCCCTTGCACTGCATGCTTTACGTCTATGGTTGCATATAGTTTTGGACATAGCGGTGACAAGTTTTTAAAGAACAACGGACTATCAAAATAGCTGTAATGTACATTTTCGTATGACAGATACAGGTTGTAATCACTAGCTAAATCACACAAAAAATTTATATCTTTTGCCAAAGCTTGATAATTGTGATGATAAGCTTGCCGCTTTAATTTTAACGGTCCATGAAATGTCAAAAATTTTGCATTTATAGTTTGTGCGACACTACAAACTTTATGAAAAACTGTTAAAGCATCATCTTTAACGCGCTTGTTACTAGAAAATAACTCTGGTTCATAAGAATTACCCAAACTGTGCACACTGTGCACAGTTACACCTTTTTTATTATCTTTTAATAACTTTGCAAAATCTTGCGAATATTCAAAAGTTGTACTCAAAAAAACTTCACAAACTTTTATTTTATTTCGCAAGAAAAAATCAAATGAATTTTCTGTGTCCAAAATATTGAACAGTGATGCTGATGACATTCCTAAATTTAATTTCATAATTGTTAAATTGTATACTTATCCATTTTTTTTATTTGCTCCATTTCTCGAAGTTGTCTGTCATAACCTTGTCTACCCAAACGGGCAAAGGTGGCTATTTTGCCATGCTCTACACCGGGCTGGTCGTAGGTATTTATATTTAATAAACTCCCTACAAAACAAGTTTGCATCATCAAATAGGCCAATAATTCTCCTATACTGTACTCATCAATTTTTGGTAAAATGACATTAAAGTTTGCTCTTCCATTTTTTGTCAAAGCCCATTCAGTTGCTATCCTTTCTGCATCCAACAAATCGTTTAATGTGTGTCCGCTTAAAAAATCACCCATCTGTAATCCTTCTATTTTTGGGATTTCTTTTGATACTCCAAAATCCTTCACTGTTAAAAATGTAACAACTTTGTCAAATGGACCTTCTACAAATAACTGTATCTGACTGTGCTGGTCTGTCACTCCCAATGCTCTCATCGGTGTCTGTCCAGCGTAAATTTCATTACCTTGCATATCGAACTTTTTGCCCAAAGACTCGCCCCATAATTGACTGTAAAAATCTGCTATAAATTTTAGACCATCTGCATAAGGCATAAAAACACTAATATTCTTACCTGACTTTATGCTACAAACTTGCAAATAAGCCATCATCAGTGCAGGATTTTGATAAATATCTGGCAAAAAACACCTTTCAGTCATCTGCCTTGCTCCCAACAATAACTGATTTATATCAAAACCTAAAACTCCAAAAGTGACCAGGCCGACTACACTCAAAACACTAAATCTTCCTCCAACTCCTTGTCCTATTCCAAAAACTTTAAACCCTTCTTGCATGGCTACTTTATACAAAGACCCTTTGCCTATTGTAGTGGTGATGATAATTCTCTGAACTGCTTTATGTCTACCTAAACGCTTGATAAGTAAATCATATATGCATAAAAACTGTGCAAGTGTTTCTGATGTTTCACCTGACTTTGTTATTACATTAAAATATGCATTGTCAATATCTACACAATCTAGTAAAGACAAAAATCTATTTGGATCAATGTTATCCTCTACAAACAAGCGGGGACACTTTCTGTCCTTTGCAGACAAACTGTTGTGCCTTTGATGTATCAGCCCCGTAGCGACTGACTGTATACCCAAAGCTGATCCACCTATACCAAACACAACAAAATCGCTTGCACTGTCCTTAATAGGTGCAGTGAACGATTTTATTTGTTCTATTAGATCAGCATTGACATAAGGCAAATCCATCCACTCTTGCATACCTTGACCTCGTGTTGAATGAACACTTTGGAAAGCATTTTCAATTAAACTTTTGTCAATTTTGACAGATTTATCAACATCAATGCCATTTTTTTTACCCAAGGTTTGTATAGTCATGTTGTTATAGTCTATTTTTAACATAATATAAAATCCTACATAATAAATACTATAACACAAATTTTATAAAAAGTAAACCAATATATATCATATTTAAAATAATTCATTAAAAATATTAAACACTGAAAATGATTTGCATCAAATCTTGCTTACCAAATTGTAGTACATGCCTCTTTTTTCCATCAACTGTTGGTGGGTTCCCGCTTCTGCTATGCCTTTATTTGCTATATAAAGTATGCAGTCTGCCTTTTTAATTGTAGACAATCTGTGTGCTATGACAAAACTTGTACGCCCTACCAATAGCTTATCCAATACTTTTTTGATTTTACTTTCTGTATCTGTATCAATGCTAGATGTCGCTTCGTCAAGTATCAAAATTTTTGGGTCTGTCAACACAACTCTGGCAAAAGACAATAGCTGCTTTTCTCCTGTTGACAATCCCACTCCTTGTTCTAGAGTTTTTGTATAATAACCGTCAGGCAACTGACTGATAAAATCATGCGCATACACTTTTTTAGCAGCATCTACACACTGTTCGTAGCTAGCATCAGGGCGTGCATAGCGAATGTTGTCTAGTATTGTACCACTAAAAATAAAACTGTCTTGCATCATAACTCCAACTTGTGTTCGCAAACTGTTTACCTTTATATCATTTATGTCATGACCATCTATCTTAATGCAACCACTGGTTACATTATAAAACCTTGACAGTAAGCTGACCACAGTAGTCTTGCCCGCTCCTGTTGGACCTACCAATGCAATCATTTTGCCAGCTGGTATTTCCAAAGTCAAATTTTGTATAATGGGTACACCCTCATCATAACAAAAGCTTACATCGTCATAAAAAACATCGCCTTTTATTGGAGGCAATGGGTACGCATTAGGCTTATCCGTAATGGTTATAGGCGTCTCTGCAATCTCAAAAACTCGCTCCAAATTTGACATTGCATTGGTAACTTGTTGTAAAACTAGTGCGATATTGTTTATAGGATTGGATACCATTGACAGATACATAGTAAAAGCAATTAGTGTTCCCAAAGTCAATATGCCAATACCTGGCAACATTCCCACTATGATTGCCAATGAAGCTGCGTATACGCCAATTTGACCAATTCTAAAAAAACCATCAGCAATTGGGAAAAACAACTCATTGCGACGCACCATAGCACGCCAGCTTTTGATGCACTCCATGTTTATGTCATAATATTCCTGCGAGTTGTACTCTGTTCTATTAAATGATTTTGTAATCAGTAACCCTTGTATATTTTCTGCTATACAAGCTGTCCTGTTGCTTTCTTTGTTTCTCTGTATGCGTCCTCTGTACATGATGACCACTCTCAGTTTTATCAACAGCCACATCATAGGTATCATCAATACAAAAACAACAATTGCAAGCCGCCAGTCTAAAACAAATAACCATACCATAACCAAAATTATTTTAAGGCTGTCTATCATAGCAGAAAGTATAGCTTGACTAAAAACTTGGGACACTTCATCTAAATAATTTGTTACTCTGACAAGAATTTTACCCATAGGACGAGTATCATAAAAATCAAATGACAAATTCTGTAAATTGACATAGGTGTCACGCCGAATATCTCGAACCATTCCATGCCCCACTTTTGACATAAAAAACATTCTAAAAAAAGTGAATCCGATATCAATCACAATTACAGTAGTCCAAAACAACAAGACAATTATCAACAAATTTTGCCAATTCAAACCATTGTACCCAATTTGTGTTATTACATAGTCCAAAATAAACTTGTTTAACATTGCCGGTAAAAGTGCTAAAAATCCAACTATTATCATGCCCACAAGCATAGCTATTACAATTTTTTTAAAGGGCACACTGTACCTCAATGCCTTTTTAAACATTGTGCCATTAAATTTTGATGTTAGACTTTCGTCTTCTCTTACTATATTTCTTTTAGCCATACAAACATTTTACCTTGCAAATTATATAAAATATTGTTAAACCTGATTTAGTTGCCAAGTTTTTCTGTTTAATTTTTTGTCATATCGTCTTGCATTGCTTGTTGAGATGTAAAAATCTCAAAGTACTTACCTTTAAGTTCCATAAGTTGGTTGTGCGTACCTCTCTCCAAAATTTCTCCATCATCCAAATACAAAATTTCGTCACAATTCTTAACACTGGACGCTCTGTGTGTAGCAATGACTATACTTTTACCGGCAAAACTGTCATTTATGTTTTGCATTATTTGTCGCTCTGTATCCATATCCAAAGCAGAAGTACAGTCATCAAACAATAATATTGGAGCATCTTTTAAAAAAGCTCTCGCCATAGATACCCTCTGTTTTTGTCCACCAGACAAACCTACTCCTTTATCTCCTACAATAGTTTGATAACCTTCTGTCAATTTTTCAATAAAATCATGAGCTTGTGCAATTTTAGCAGATTCCATTACTTTTTCCAGACTACATTCAGGTTCAAAAAATGCTATATTTTTTTGCACACTATCACTAAACAAGAATAAATCTTGCATTACATAACCAAAAACTTTTCTAATGTCGTTTACTTTATACTGTTTTATAGATGTATTGTTCAAAAATATATTACCCTGCGTCGTATCAAAAAAACGCATTAGACTTTTTATAAAAGCAGTCTTACCACTGCCCGTTTTGCCCATTATCCCTAAATGCTTTCCATAAGGCAAATCAACGCTAAAATTTTTAATCAATATTTTACCATCAATTTCAATGGCAATGTCGTCAACCTTTATGTGTGGTTGATACAATGACAACTTTACAGGATTAGAACCATCTACTATATCATTGGCAATATTTAAAAATCCAAACACTCTACCTGCGGCAATTTTTGCATTTTGATACTGTGCAATTACATTGGACAAAGTGGTAAAAGGATCACTGATAAGCATTGTGTACACAAATATTGTAGCAAACTGTCCCACGCTTATCTCACCATTTACTGCCAAAAATACGCCAACAACCATGGACCCAAAAAATATCAATTGACTGATTATACTAAATATTACTGTAAACTTTGCTTGCGTCCTTGCATGAATCACAAAATTATTGCGTAAATTATCATTTACTTTATCAAACTTATTCAACTCAATATCTTCTGCTGCATAACTTCTCACCACTCGTACACCTTGAATATTTTCTTGCACAGTTGTAGTCAATTTTACCCTAGCTTGCCGTATATCTTGGTGTTGTCTGCGATTGATATTAGACAACAGCCTTGCAAATATCAAAGTAGAAAATCCACCAACCAGTGGTATAATTATCAAAACTGGATGCATGTTTGACAATAAATAAATGTTAATACTTAATATTACAAAGATATTAAACAAGAATATGATTTGTGTAGTAAAAAACTCCTTCATAGACCCTATATCACTGTTTGCAATATTGAGCAACTCGCCGCTTGTATACCTAGACAGAACTACAGAATTTTGTGCCATGATTTTTCTAAAAACAGTATCTCTAATTCGTGTCTCCGCCCTAGTGCCAAAGAACTGTGCTATCTGCCACCTTGAATAATTGCACACCAATTTTATCAAAATTATGCTAAAAAATACTACTGACAATACAATAAACATGCCCCAAAAATCATCGGGCTGAAATCCATCAATAAAGAAATTGAGTAGATTATTTGCGTAAACAGGCTGATTGCCTAAAGCTGGATTTAGCACTCTATCTATTATCAATTGCGGTACAAGGGGAGTGAGTGCCACACATGAGCTTACAATTACAGTTAATACACAAGCCAAAGCAAGTCCTATTAAATCTTTTTTAAATGCGTCATATGTCTG
>JAITUJ010000032.1 GCA_031286385.1 Clostridiales bacterium
ATCAGTTGGTGCTTCAAGCAAATTAGATCGCAGATCAGATTATTCAAATTATGGTAGGAATACTGTTGATATATTTGCACCTGGGGATGATATTGCTAGCACATATCCTAGAAATTTGCCAGTATTGGAAGAAGAGGGTGTAAGACCTATTTCGGAAGGGTATGTTTACATGGATGGAACATCAATGGCTACACCTATTGTGACCGGAGTGGCAGCTTTAATGTTGAGTTTTGACTCTAATTTAACAGCAACAAGAATTAAAAGCATTATTATGGAAACGGTTGATACCAATGTGGATGCATCAATAAAAAATTTTTCAGTGTCAGGTGGACGCTTAAACGCTGGAAAAGCGTTAATGAGAGTTGCAGATAATAATGGAGCAATATTTACAGCACAGCAACTAAACAACATAAGAAACAATCCGTTTGGAAGTTTTAGACTTGGTAAAAGTATTAATATTGCAGAACTTACAAGCAACTGGACACCTATTCCGCAATTTTGGGGTTCATTAAATGGTAATGGATACGCAATTTCTAATCTAAAAATAACTATACCAACAAACACTTCAACTCAAAACTTTGGTTTATTCGGGGAATTGTTAGGTGCGTCAATTGACAATCTTGTTTTTTCTGGTGTTGATATAAAAGCTCCTAGTCAAAATAATGCTCAATGGATCAATATTGGTGCGTTGGCTGGCATAACAAGTGCCTCAACAGTTATATATAATACTCATGTCAATGGTATAAGCATTACAAATGCTATTGATGTGGATAGAATCGATTCTAGCGTAGGTGGTTTAGTTGGCGTGAATAGGGGATTAATAATAAATTCAGTAAATAATTCATCAGTATACGGGACTGGAGATTTGGGAGGTATTGCTGGTAGAAATACCGGAGTAATTCAAAATTCAGCAAATTCGGGCAGGATATCGCTTTGGTCACACACAGCACCGAGAAGTATGGGTGGAATAGTCGGATTTAATGATGGAGGTAGTATAACTTCTAATAATAATAGAGGCTACATTGAAGTGAGAAATCAACTAACCGTAGAAGCTCGCATTGGAACAATTATTGGCCACAATACAAGTGGTTTTAATACAAACAACACAGACAATGGTTCGTGGAGTCATCAAGGATATACTTGGAGTAATGGTTTTTTAGGTATCGGCGCTTACAACAATGGAAAATATTTATTCGCAAACTTTGATAGGAGAGTTGGCAGACAAGGATAGTGTAATTGCAACAGTGTCGCAAAATCAATTATGAAATCAAAAACCTGCGTATTGTCCCCCTTTACCACAATACCCCGTAGATAAGTCTTAGTGCTTATCTACGGGGTTTTTCTTTTTTACATACAAAATACAGTGGTATAGTGAGTAAATAACCACAATATACAGTGTCATACTATTTTGGCACAATAAAAAATGTCTTAGCGGCGTTGCAAAATTAGTTACAACAAGTCTTAACCGTAACTCCAAACTTGAAAATAGGCAGAATACAAACAATGAGTTGTTCCGCTCTTTTGATAGTGATATTGCGAAAAAGACAAAAAACTATGCAGAGTTAATCAAGCAAAAGTTTGTTGAAACAAAAGATAGATTGTGGAGTTTGGCAAAGTTTGCTTTAAAAGACTATGCACATTTTGATGACAGCAATAGGAGTTTTAGTTTGCACCATTCAGTTTTTAGAAGTGGCAATATGGACTATTCAACTTACTACATTGACTTTGACAAAGACACACCACAAAGAGAGAAGTTTACACCAAACAACCGAAGATTTTATGAAAGAAGTGCGTGGTGAAAGTAACCCTAAAATAGCAGAGTTAAAAATCAAGCATGAGGCAATAAAAATTGAACAAATCAAAAAGAGTTTTGATGGAGTGATTGCCAATGGTATAAAACGAATCAAAACTGAAAATGAGCGAGCAAAGACAACACTGTCTTTTGACATAATAAATTTAGAAAGAGAGCTAGTCAAATTAAAACGAGAACAAGAAAATAAAATAGGCGATAGTTTTGTCATTACACAAAAAATTGCTACTCTATCCAAAGACCTAACCAAACTAAAAGAGAATGAGTTTTTGACAAAGTTAAAACTTAAAAAGGAGCAAGAGCAAAAAGAAAAAGAGTTTTTAGAGCAGTTTAGCTACCACACCTACACACAGTTTTATTTTGAAATCAAGTTTGAAGTCGTGTGAAATTTGCATAGTTTGAATAGACTTTTTGCGTGTTTTATGGTATAATTTACATGGAGAAATTGCACTAATGAGCAAAAATAAAATTGACAAACTAGACGGCAAATGCCGATAGGTGTTTTAAAGATATGAATGAGTTAATCAACACACAAGAGATTTTGAAGAAAAGCGAAAGGAGGTTTATGTATTTTTAATGAGTGTAGATGAAGTAAAAAAGTGTAATTTGTGTGGTTATGAAAAAGCCAATAAACAATGGTTGTCGCTAGGGTTTGATTGGAATAAATATTGTTGTGATAAGTGCGGTTTCAATTATGTGCTTCATAATAGTGTTGAAGAGATTGATAAACCTGAAAAATACAAAAACAAGAATAGCTTTACAAATTCAGAAATGAGCGAGTTTTGCAAACTAATGGATGTTGAAAATCCAAAGAACAAAAAAGAGATTAGAAAAAGATATAATGCCATTTACAATTTTCTGAGTGATGAGCCGTACTATAACGGAAATTATTTTTGGAAGTTTTATTATCAAAATAGCGATGAAGTATCAGAGAAACCACATATCAATGTTAAACAATTGTTGGATAACTATCCCAAAACGAGCGAAGAAAAGACAAAGAAAGTATTAACTAATATAGTTAGTAAATTTCCTTTTGGAAAATCATTTGTACTAAACGATTTAAATACTGGTATGATGTTTTGTGAAACGGAAAGTTGCGATGATGAAATTATGGCGTGGATAAATGACTTTGTCACTAATAAGTATCTAAATTGTGCTAATGGAGATATAACATACGGACACAAATACTCAATAACAAGAGCCGGTCTAAGTTTTTTAGAAGGAGAAAAAATGGATAAAGACAGTATTTCTATACAGGTGAATCCCACAATATCACCAAACATATCTCCACAGTTTAGCAATGTTTTTAATGCAAATGTTGAAATTAAGATTGCGACTGTGATAGATGATATATCTAAAGTAAAAGAGTTGGACGATAGTGAAAAGCAATTTCTAACAAAAATGATGTTAGAAATTGAAAACTTGAAACAAGGTGACAAACAAACACTTTGGCAAAAAATAAAGTCGGCGGGTGAGTGGGTGTTAAAAAAGGGGATTGAAAGTACTGTCGCAACAATGCCATATTTGTTAGGTGTTATAAAGTAGGAGAAATAATGCAACTAAAATTTAAGAAGCAACAATTTCAAGAAGATGCGGTATCTAGTATAGTGGATATTTTTGATGGACAAGTGAGCAGTCCGTCAACTTTTAGCGTATCTAAATTGGACTTGATAGATATGTCGCATGACAATCTTTTTGGATACTCAAACAACCTTGAAATCTCGCAAGAAAAGTTGCAAGCCAATCTCAACAATGTGCAGTCTAAAAATGAGTTGCCAAATACTGACTTGCAAGAGTTGCGTTTTAACATAGAGATGGAAACTGGGACGGGTAAGACATTTGTGTATATCAAGACTATTTTTGAATTGAATAAAAAATACGGATTTAGCAAGTTTGTAATCCTTGTGCCATCTCGTGCAATTAGAGAAGGGACATTTAAGACATTTCAAATTACCAAACAACACTTTAAGCAAGAGTATGCAGGCAAGGTAGCAGACTACTTTGTATATGATGGCAAGAAGAAAAACCAAATACGCAACTTTGCAACTAGTTCTACATTGCAAGTGATGATAACCACAATCCATGCAATCAACAAAGATGAGAATTTGTTTAACCGAGATGACATTGATGGCAAGGATAAAAGTGATAGAGAATATCTAGCAGAGTGCAAGCCCATTATGATAATAGATGAGCCACAAAGTGTGGATAACACAGACAAAGCAAGAAATGCAATCTCTATGTTGTCACCACTGTTTGAGCTAAGATACAGTGCCACTCACAAAAACAAGATAAACACAGTATATAGACTAACACCCGTTGATGCGTACCAAATGGGGATAGTCAAACAAATTTGCATTGCCAATGATAATATAGATAGTGATTTTAACAAACCATTTATGGAGCTTGTAGAAGTAGGCAATGATGGAAGATTTTTTGCTAAAATCAAACTTGATGTCAAAGATAAAGATGGAAGTGTAAAACGCAAGGTGTTGAAGTTGCATACGGGCAAATCTTTGCAAGAAGTAACTAATAGGGACATTTATGCTGAATACAAAATTTTAGGGATAGACTGCACCGAGGGTAGTGAACTTGTAGAGTTTGCCAACACGGATATTTTGTATTTAGGCAAAGCGGTAGGAATCTTAGATGAAATGAGTCTAAAACGCAACCAAATCAAACGCACTATTGAAAGTCATTTAGACAAAGAAAAAAACTTGCTCAAAAAAGACATAAAAGTATTGTCCTTGTTTTTTATAGACGCAGTGAGCAATTACCGCACTAATGACAAGAGTAAAGGTATTTATGCAAAAATGTTTGAAGAGTGCTATGTGGAGCTAATTAACTTGCCAAAGTATGCAGAGTTAAAAACTAGATTTAACGACAATATAGAAAAATATCACAATGGATATTTTAGCAAAGACAAAAAGGGAGTTATCAAGGACACCAATGGCGACACAGTAGATGATGAAAATACCTACAAACTCATCATGCAAGACAAAGAAAAGTTATTGTCTTTTGAATCACCCTTGCGTTTTATATGGTCGCATTCAGCCTTAAAAGAGGGGTGGGATAATCCAAACATCTTTAATATCTGCACGCTAATAGAAAACAAAACACAATTCACAGCCCGCCAAAAGATAGGAAGAGGATTGCGTTTGTGTGTTAACCAACAAGGCGAACGGATAGATGATAAAAACATAAACACCTTGACTATCATTGCAAGGGAAAGTTTTGCAGAGTTTGCAGAGAATCTCCAAAAAGAGATAGAACAAGAAACGGGAATAAAGTTTGGCATTTTGGAAGCTGAAATGTTTGTGGGGTTGACTTTTGTTGATAGTGATAAAAATGAAGTAAAAATAACCGCAGAGAGCAGCAAAGAATTATTGGAACATTTTAGAGCCAAAGACTATATAGACAGCAAAGGTGTAATCAAAGACACTATGAAAAACGCTTTGGCAAACGATACGCTAGACTTGCCAGCAAGATTTGAAAATGCCCGAAGCAGACTAGAAACCCTACTAAAACAAGCAGACAAAAAAGTAGAGATAAGGCAAACCAAAGAGCGAGTTGCCGTTAAACGCAAAGATGATTTATTTTTAGATGACAAGTTTTTGGCACTGTGGGATAGAATAAAACAAAAATCATACTATCGCATCAACACAAGAATTGATGAATTGCTAACGAGAATAAACAACGATATCAAAGCAATGTCACCAATAGAGAAAGTATCTATAAGAAAAGAAACAGCCAAACTCACCATCAATCAAAAAGGAATATCCACCACTAAAACCAACGAAGTGCTAGATAGTGAGATTGGTACAAACTTGCTACCTGATGTAATTCGTATACTATCCGACAACACTGGAACACCACGAGAGCAAGTATCTCAAATTTTGTTGCAGAGTGACAGATTGCAAGATTTCATCAACAACCCACAAATCTATATAGAACAAGTGCAGAGGATAATTCAGTTGCACCAAAGAACAATGTCTATTGAGGGAATAGTCTACACCAAAATTGATGGGCAAGAATACAGCCTATACGAAGTATTTGACATAGCTGAACAAGATGAAGTTATGGCATATCTATCCAACACAGTGCAAGTTGAGAAAAGTCTATACAACCGAGTAGTCTTTGATAGCCAAATAGAAAACACCTTTGCAGATAGTTTAGAAAAAGACCCCAATGTACAATTCTTTTTCAAAATCCCAAAGCGTTTTCAAATCTCAACTCCCGTAGGCAATTACACACCCGATTGGGCAGTTTTCTACAAAGACGGCAACCAATCTAAAATGTATTTTGTGATAGAAACCAAAGGCAGCCTAAACCACCTTGACCTAAAACTCACCGAAGACATCAAAATCCACTGTGGAGAAAAGCACTTTGAAGGAGTGGGCAGTGGCATCAAGTGGAGAGTGGCAAAAGAGTGGGAGAGCGTGAGCAAGAGGGCGTAAAAATTATGGCAAAAAATCATTTTGTATCACAGTTAATTATTAGACGATTTTCAGACGCAATTACCACATTTGATTCTATCAATAAACAACTAGTAAAAGACAGAAAAACGCATAGAGTGTTTTATAAAGATAACTTATATACCGATGAGATTGAAAAACAAATGGCTATTGAGTTAGAAAGTCCATTTGCTAATTTGATTGATAAAAAAATTCTCGGCAAACAAACAATTAGTATTACAAGAGATGAGTTATATTTGATAAAGCGTTTTTTGTTATTGGATAGTATACGCACATATGATGCTGATGGATTTTATAAGATTTTTGTAGGATTTAAATCAGCAGTAACAACTTATGCTAAGCTATCCAACACAATTGATGATTTTGACATCATGCTACTCCCATCCTTGATAGACAAAAAAGAAGATAAACAAACACTATATATGCAAACGATGAAAATGTTTATAGAGTGTAAGTCGCTGTCGAATATACTATTTCACAAGTATGTGACAAGGGAAGCATATTGTTGGGCAAAAGTAGTTTTAGATATGTATATTGCATTTTGGGACAGTGCCGATAATCAAGAGTTTATACTGACTGATAATGGCATAACTACAGAATACGAACCGAGCCACACTATATTCAAAGGACTTGATCCATCTAAATTTTCGTATCTATTTTATAAAATGCAAGAAGCTAGTGATGATGTACAGACCACTCAATATGCAATGTTTTTGGCTAAACACGCTCTAATGTATGAGAATTTTAGTGTATTTAGTTTATCATCAACTCGTTCCATTGTAATGATAAATCCATTTTTTAAGTTGTATGATGGTAGAGTAATGCCTATATTAAATTCTAAAAAAATGCTACAATTAGAAAAACCAGACATTTGGCCTACTTGCATGGAAACAAAAGAGGCATTTAAGATACCAGAAACGCAATATAAATTAGATAATAATGCTGGATATTCTAGTGATGATATTTTTATTTACACACCTAGCAAACTATCTACCTTTGACACAGTTAGAATAAATACACTAGCATTGCAACAAAAACACAATTGTTTTGGGTTCAACGATATTGATAAGGTAGTGGATTCATTGTGCGTTGCCAATATGCAAAATGTAGTAGAAAAAGAAGATATATATGGTAATCATTGGTTGAAAAATTTAGAAAATTTTGTGGAGCATTTACTTGGCGATGAGTACAATTATATTTTTAAACAATACAAAGATAAGAAATGGAAGACAGCGGTAAATCCTTTTGAGTGGTTAGACAAATGGTTTGTCCTATATGTCTTTGGCAGTCTTTTATATATTCTCTCAACTGTCCTTGCGGGGTTTTTGAAAATTCAGTTTCAAAGTCAATGCGCAAATTGAAGTCTTGTATCAAAATCTTTGCTGCCTCAAAATCTTCTATATCCTTTAACTTGGCTAAAAATCTTATGCCATCACCACCTACGCCACAGCCAAAGCACTTCCATATATTTTGTTTTGTGTCTATGCTTAGGCTTGCGGTTTTTTCTAGATGGAAAGGACAGCAGACTTTATTTGCTCTATTCGGCTGAGCGTGATACTTTGCAACAATATCCAAAACCGAAACACCTTGTTTAATTTGGTCAAATATGCCCATGTCTGCTCCTTCTAAATTTGGCACTAATCATTGTCACTTTGTTGCATTGTTTTAGACAATGATTTCACTTGTTCAACCATTGGCAAAATGCTTTGTTTTTCTTGATCACTTAACTCCCTATCCATTGCCACAACAACCTTTGAAAAAGTTATACCACCTGCATTCTGCTCTTTCTTTAAACTAAACTTTGTTACCACCTCAAAACTCTTTTAACGAGCAGTTTGAGAGCGATGTGGGGCTTTATCATATGCCGATGACACTATACAAAATTTACTGATGTATTTTAATTTGGCTCAATTTTGCCAAATTAAAATGACTTTTGGGGCGGAATGTGGTATAATGGTGGTGTTGGAGAAAATTAAATGAATCAGATAAAACTTTTTAATGACAAGCAAGTTAGAATGGAATGGGACAAAGAAAAGGAAGATTGGCTATTTTCGGTTGTTGATGTTTGCGGAATTTTAAGTGAAAGTAATATTCCAAGAAACTATTGGAGTGATTTAAAACGGAAGTTAAAATTAGAAGGTAGTGAACTGCACGAAAAAATCGTGCAGTTGAAAATGCAGGCTGAAGATGGAAAAATGCGTGAAACTGATGTTCTTGATACTAAGGGCATACTGCGTCTTAGTCAAACAAAATGCTAATGACTTTTTTGAAGTGTTTGATGGTAATTTGATATTGTGTTCTCCAACTAGTGACTTTGTGGTAGAGAAAACAAAAGTAAGTGGAACTTTTAGTAAGTTTAGTAAGTTATTATTTGCACAAAAGAAATTGTTTGTATTTGCAATTGTGGGGAGCATTATTTTAACTCTACTCGGTATAGCGGGATCTCAAATGTACAGTTATCATCATAGCACACAGGCTATCTACAATTCGCCGCTGTGACAATATCATAGTAATAGATGGCAACAAAATAGTAGAACAAGGTACGCACAGTGAATTGTTAACCCAAAACGGAATTTACCACAAAATTTGGACAAGTCAAGTTGGTGAAGATGTGCAGGTTGCAAATACTCAAAGCAAACCAGTTAAACAAGATAAATTAGTGTTAGAGAGAATAAATATAAAGAAAGCCAATCAGCATGAAAAACAAGAACAAAAGACTGAGTTGAATAATGATGAGATGACTTATTAAATTGACAATGTAGCAAATGAAACTGAAAAGTATATTTATGTTTATGGTGCAAAAACTAAGACTATGAAAAAGGCTTGTATTTTTAGTTTTAAAATGGTTTTTGTATGTGTGTTTTTACTTATTGGACTTTGTTTTAGTTACTCGAATAATAATCTCGTTTTTGCCGATACTCAAGCACCGGACACAGAAGAGTTTTTGATTGGATATGAAAGAATATTGGTTGAAAGTGGCTATGAAAATGGAGTAGAAGGAGCAATTAATCATTGTATTGAGCTATGTCTAGCTAGATTAAATGATAAAACTTTAGATATAAAAAAAAAGCAAGACTATGAATATTTGCTAAAACAATTTTTATCTCATAAAGAAGAGTATAAAATAGTAAAAGGAAGAATAAAAATTCTGGCAGATACGAATTGAAAAAATATTTCATGAATAGTCTAACATGAATAGTCTAAAAAGATAGTGCAAAACGCTATCTTTTTTTGTATTATTATGGTATAATATGTAAAAACTTATCGGGAGAAATTCATATGAAAAAGTTAGTTGCCGTGCTTATATTTTCTTTAATGCTAATTACATATTACAACGCAAAGCAAAGGCTTTAAGGGAGATATTTTAGCTATTAGCGAAGGGACAAGACTTATTGTTTTAGGAGTAGTCACCGCCATAGACAACACTGACTTAAAAATCTCGTTTAAGCATTGTAAAGAGATTTTTAATGACAAGGTGCTAAATGTGTTCAAATACACCGACTTACTAAACAAAAAGTTTGATGGTGTGCAAGGACTAAAAACCTTACTAGAATATGCGTTTATCCAAACAACCGACCCAAAAAGAAAACTACCTATAGAGTTTAAAACAATGGGGCAAGAGTTAGATTGTATTTGGACAGATGACACAAACACGATTGATATAACCGCCTTTATAGACTTTCTTTTTGACAAATACAACATTTATTTAGACTTCTCATTAGACTTCAAAACGGATAAAATCATCTGCACCATAACAAAAAATGAAACGCAAGGTTTAGTGTTAAAAGACAACATCAAAGTATCCAAACCCGAAGTAGATAGCAATGAGTTACCAGCAGAGAATAAAGCAATCTTATATGACAAAGATAGAGGCACGATAAAACAAACCTACTATCTACTCACCGACAACACCATAACAACCAACCAAAACCACAAAGACAGAATACTCCCACCCTCAACCAAATACATTGAGTGGGACGAAGTGGACGCCATTAAGGAAGGCTACACAATGGAGCAACTAGCAATGAGTGAACTATCTGGCAATATCTACAACCATTGTATCAAGTACCAGCTATCCAAGAAGCAGACAATGGTAAAGCCACTCAACTTTAAATTTGGTGACAAAATAACAGTCATCTACGAAGGTCGTTCATACGATAGCATTTTTACAGGAATCAAATACAAGATGAAAGACAGTTTTTACACCTGCATTTTCGGCAAAACCCGAATAGATTTTACCGACAGAATGAAGATGTATAACAATAGAAAGTTTGAGAAACGGCAATAAATATATGACATTTGTGGTCAAATATGTTATAATAATGATGGAGAAATAAGATGTCAAAGAACAATAAGATAAATGTAAAAGGATTTGATGTTGTGATAAAAAGGGTAGATAATGAAGATTATGTTTGCCTAACAGATATGTTGAAAGCCAAAGATGGTGAGTTTTTCATTATTGATTGGTTGAGAAATAGAAACACTTTAGAGTTTATTGGAATATGGGAAAGTCTTCATAACCCTACTTTTAACTACGGCGAATTCGCCCTAGTTAGAAATAAAGCGGGACTTAACAATTTCAAAATTGGTGTCAAACAATTTGTTGAAAAAACCAATGCAATTTCTCTTATAGCAT
The DNA here is from genome assembly GCA_031286385.1 of Clostridiales bacterium. Taxonomy (GTDB): domain Bacteria; phylum Bacillota; class Clostridia; order Christensenellales; family Pumilibacteraceae; genus WRGC01. The sequence goes on from JAITUJ010000032.1 coordinate 10,919, forward strand.
TAGAGGGTAGATATGGAGGAACTTATGCGCACAAAGATATCGCTTGAAGTGGGCGTGGAGTTGTAGGAAAATACACCATACTCTCGATGCAATGAGGGTATGGTGTATCTTTTGGTTAACTCTTCTTTTCTGTGTCAGACAATCCTATTAAATAATCAGCAGAACAATTGAGATGATTGCAAATTTGAGCAAGCCTTTCAACTGTGGGTAAAGTTTTAGATTTTGAGTTTTCATAAAACTTAATGAGCCTTATATTTACACCAAGCAACTGTGCAAACTGTGGTATATTGTGATTGTTTTTAAGTCGCAATTCTTTTAGTCTAACTGCAAAAATTTCTTTTAAAATCATATAAAAACCTTATATAATTCACTTGACAGTGTATTGTTTTTTATGGTATAATACAGAAAATGGGGTAACTCTACTACCTTGTAGTATGATGACTATATTATACCATAAAATGAGGTTTTTTATACGCAAATAAATGAAAATGAATTTGATGAATAGTAAGTAGTTTTTTTGTTAGGGTACCCTTAAGTTTTGTTAATATCATAGTTTTTAGTATTGGGTTTTAATATGTAGAATATGGTGACACATTGTGAAATGAAAACATATAAATTGGAGATATAATTTTATGAAAACAACAAAAGCAAACAGTCGTATCAATCTCAGTATCTTATCTATTGCATTTATTGTGTTATTGATAAGTTCGTTTATTATGGCATCATTTGTAGGTCATTTGGGTGTAAGTTTTGCTCGTGCATACGACCCATCGTTTGATGGTGGGACTGGTACACAACAAGACCCATACTTAGTATCTAATAGCCGTCATCTCAACAATGTGAGATATAACTTAGATAGTTACTTTCTGCAAACAGACAACATTGATGCAAGCGACATAGAAAACTTCACTCCAATAGGCAATGTAAGCATACCATTTGCAGGGGACTATAACGGTAGTCAATTTATTATATCCAATCTCAACATAGACAGCACGAGTAAAACTGGTGTGGGTCTTTTTGCTTTTTTAACGGGTACAGTAGATGGTGTAAAACTCTATGATTCCAAAATTAGTGGAGAGAGTAATGTAGGCGGAATTGTTGGGATAAACAAAGGTGTCATCAAAAACAGCACAAATCAAGCAAGCGTAACAGCAACCAAAAGTAATGCAGGCGGGATAGTAGGACTAAATCAAGGAATAGTACAAACTAGCTCTAATAGAGGTAATGTAAGAACAAGTGCAGTAGGTTTTAGTGCTGGTGGTATAGCAGGTACAAATTTTAATGATATAATAGATACTTATAACTTAGGCAATATCTCAGGTGGAACATATGTTGGTGGGATTGTAGGAAGCAATAATAATCAAAATGGTACAGCAAGCATAGTCAATAGTTTCAATTATGGTGCTTCGTTTAGTGGCAGAGCGTTGGGGCAAATTGCAGGAGAAAACACAAAGAGTAGTTTTGGATATGGCAATATTCAAGATGTAGCATGGTTGAAATCTAGCCCAGATATAGCAGCTGCCTTTGGAGCAGTTGAGATAGTGACAGATGAAAACAATAACAAAACAACTACAACTAATATTATTGTCAAAAATGCGAAGAGTATGTTGGCACAAGAGTTTGCTAACAAAAACTCATTTAGCACATGGAGCAAATTTGACACCAATTGGGAGATAAGACAAAATGCAAAGTTGCCTACACTTAAAATAGAGTATGTAAAAGCACAGAGTGTAGAGTTTGTCGATGGCAATCAAATAGAGCTACAAGCAGAACAAAGTACAACACTTAAAGTAAAAATAAATCCCATCAATGCAACTTTGCAAGATGCGGTGTTTGAGATTGTGCAAGGTGAAAGCTTTGCAACATTAGACAAATATACTGGTGAGATAAGAATAAACAACAACACTCCCGTTGGTAGCAATATCACCTTGCAAGCAAAGGTAGAAGATGTTGCTACTACCTTACAAATAACTACTGTAAAGATAGGAGTATATGGAATTGAAGAGATAAAGATAGCAGAAAATAAGACAATCATATCATACGGTGAAGTGCTACACTTATCTACAATAGTACTACCAAAGAATTCTAGTTTTCAAAATATCACATGGCGAACTAATGTGTCTTTTGCTGACATCAACCAAGATGGAGAATTGACACTAAACAACCAAGATTTAGGTGGTGAATTTACCGTTACTGCTCAATCAGCAGACAATACGGATATATACACAACACTAGCATTTACTACAACAACACAAGGACCAGGCTTTGTGGTGGATTTTGACAACCCCAAAGAGTTTTTTGTAGTTGATAGTTTGACACTCAACCCTAGAATTGTATCATCAACAGACCAAATAATAAACAAAGAAATAAGATTAGAGATTGTGCAAGGCGATACAACTAATACAGCTAATGCAACGCTCAATACAGCAACAAATACACTAACAGCACAACAACCAGGCATAGTAGTAATTAGAGCTTATGTAGACTCTATGTATTGGGAAGATACTATTACAGTCAAAAGAGTGCCAGTAGAAAAAGTAGAGTTTGTCAATAAAGCAACCATGCTACTAAGAGAGGCAAACGGCACAGGCTTGCAACTGCAAACAGTAGTAACCCCAAGCAATGCAACATACCCAAATGTTACACTTACAATAGATACACAAAACAACACAGCCAACGCAACACTTGACACTGTTACAAATATATTAAAAGCAACAAGAGTTGGCGAAGTCACTATAAATGCAGTAGCAGATGGAAAAGATTGGACTCCTTTAAAGATAAACATACTACCCAACCCAATTGAAGATATTGAATTGCAACTAAGTGACTCTTTAAAAGCAAGAAATGGACATCTCAAACAGAAAGACAAATCTGTTGCAATCAACTTATCTAATAGCAGTGATGATTTTATTATAAAGCCAGTCATCAAACCATTTGATGCAACCTATGACTTTGGTGAGGATATAAAAGTCTATTATGAGGCGTACGACCAAAACAGTAACAAGACCATATCCAAAACACTTGCTAGCGACAATAAATATTTTAAATATGATGTAGACAATAAGATGTTTACAGTAACCGAAGATGCTCCAATCAATCATACTATAAGAATAATTGTAGATATATATGAGTTTTCACAGTCAGTTGATTTTAAGATAGATTTTGCTTTTGAGAATGAGATAATTGATAACTCTAGTATTAGTGATGATGGTTTGTTTCAATTAGCCAACTTTGGTGATAAAGTAGATGGTATTATTGTGGGGGGCAACAAATATGATTTAAAACTACTAAAATATGAGATTGCGATTAAAAATGGTACAGCAATCAATTTTAATCGCACAATAAATACAAATGATGCAAAGTTAAGATTATTGCTGTATAGGAACACATCATTATCTCAGTATGATATATCTTTGAAAATGTTTTTCTCGCAGAATAATATTCAATTTGATTATACGATTGAACGAGTTTTTTCTATGCAAAAAAATCCACAAGCACAAGTAAGTGACTTTAATAATCAACAATCCAATATTACAATAGTATCATTTGACTTTGATCAAAGCGGTGCAATCAGTTTTAATAAAGAAATTTTAGCAAATAGTAAATTGCAAGCAATGTATATCTATGGAAATAGTAGTTGGCAAAACTCTGATTTAAGGTTAAGTTTATCTAACAATAATGATATATCGCTTGACTTATACTTTAACAACTTTAGATTTACAGCAAGCAGTGGTTATTCTGCAATAGTATCATCTGCAAAGCTATTGAGGATAAGTAACATAGGTATTTCAACAATCAATGGTGTAGTTAACAACACCACAATCAATGCAAATAGCAATGATATCGTGTTTGCTGGCAATGGCACATTAAATATAAATGGAGCAAGAGGCACTGATGCTAGTGGGTATAATTCTAGCACTGGTGTTGGTAATACTGGTGGAAATGGTGCTATTGCTATTAGTGCAAGAAGTGTTTCTACTGAGACGAACTCTACTATCAGTCTAAATATAGTAGGTGGCAATGGCGGAAATGGAGCAACAGGGAAAGGTGGCTCAACAGGTGATAGTGGTAGGGATACAAATAATCTCGGAGATTTTGGTACTACGGGAAATGGAACAGCAGGGACTGGTGGGTACACGGGTGGTCAAGGCGGTAATGGTGCGGTAGCGATCAATGCAACGAGTATCAACTTTTCCAATAGTGTAGGTAAAATAAGCATAACTGGTGGTACAGGCGGTCAAGGAGGTAAAGGTGGCACGGGAGGAACTGGTGGTAGAGGCGGAGACTCTAATGGTGGTTGGGTAGGAGCAGGAGGACTAGGAGCTGCTGGCGGACGAGGTGGAGATGGTGGTATTGGCGGGAATGCGGCAAAAGCAACGACATCTGCCGTAACAGGCAACTCTCAAACAACGGTTACAAATGGGTCTGGTGGTCGTGGTGGCGATGGAGGTAATGGTGGAACAGGTGGTAGAGGAGGAAATGCAGGTGGAAATTCTTTAAATGGTAAAGACGGTGGCCATGGTGGGAACGGAGGACAAGGCGGAAACAGTGGTCTAGGTGGTGTAAATGTGGATAGTAGTAGAGCGTCAAGAGGTTCTGCTGGGCAAGGTGGTTCTGGTGGTAACGGAGGTTATGGAGATGGCGGAGGTGGACAAATATGGCCTTTCCCACCAGCAGGTTACGGACAAAATGGTGGTCAAGGAGGCAGGGGTGGAAATGGGGATTATTAAAAAAATGAAAGTAAGTAAATTTGTTATCACTCTAATCTGTTTAGGCTTGTTTTTGATAGTTGCAGGGACACTAGTTGCTTGCAATACACAGATTTCACCACCAGATAATGGCGGTGGTGGAGAGCAACCACCAACTGAAAGAGATTATTGGATTGTTACCTTTGACACCAATGGTGGAACACCAATTGAAAGCGTGCATGTGTCAAAAGATTTGGTAGGAGAAGATAGTAGAATAAGAGAGCCAGAAAACCCAAGTAAAGAAGGCTTTGTTTTTGATGAATGGCGCGATGAAGATGCTAATAATGGAGATGGACTTGATTGGTTTTTTAACAACGGGATATCTACTACAAATGTTACTAGAGATGTCACATTAACGGCTCAGTGGGATAAAATAATTGCAAATATTTCTTTTGAAAGCAATGGTGTAGGGGAGATTAAAGAGCAAGTTCGTACAACTAACAAATATGGGGAAACACCAAAATATGGAGAATTGCCAAAACCTACAAGAGAAGGATATAGGTTTTGGGGATGGTCTTTTGTACAACCTGGACTAGTGACCAATACACCAGATTTGTTTGTTAGGGAATCTACTGAAATAGGAGGCAACGAAGAAGAAATTATGCATATTACTTTATATGCATGGTGGTGTAGTGATACTGATGAAGTTGGAAGAGCTGATTTTTCTTTAATCAATGACAAAGTTTACTATATGAAAATATATAGAGGTACTTTCAGTGTAGATATAGATATACCCACAACATATAAAGACAAACCAGTGTTGATGGGTTTTCAAGGCGGTCCATTGGTTCCTAGTACGGCTGATGTGCGTTCGTTTAATGTGTCTAGCGATAACCCTTTTTATTTCACCAATGGGATAGATGGTGTATTGTACAATAAAGATATGACAGCAATTGTGGCATACCCCCGATTTAGATATGCAGAAAGATATGAGATGCCCAGTACAATAAAAGAGCTAGCACCTTGGTCGTTTTATAGTGCGGTTTTGTATGCAGATGCTACACTCAAAAGAACAGAGTTGATTTTTAATGAAGGCTTAGAAAATATAGGAGTAGGGGCGTTTTACAATGCATCAGATTCGATACGACAAATACAACTCCCCAGTAGTGTGAAATATATAGGAGATGAGGCGTTTGGTTATACAAGCGGTAGACTGAATGCTATAAATATCCCCAAAGGAGTAGAGTATGTAGGCAGAAATGCTTTTGTAGGCAACACTGATTTGACAATCTATGTGGATGGACCGCAGCCACTACAAGATATTCATGGCAATTGGCTAGTAGACGGCTGGCATAAAGAGTGGGCAAAGGGGATTTATAGAAATTCAACTATAATATGGGGTAGCGATGGTTGAGAGTAATAAAGGCACAGATTATCCCAATAATGTAGAAGTTTTTGAGCTTAATAGGCGGATAGATACAAGAAAGTTTATTATGACTTTGCCATTTTTATTGGCTGGATTGTTGCTATGGTTCGCTATGTGGTCAATAGAAGGATATGTCAAAATTATTCCATTTTTAGTTGGAATCCCTTTTGTTAGCGTTTTCATAACGTTTTTAATAATGTTGTATAGGAGTAAATACACATATATTTTTCAGCAAAACGATAAAAGGTATCAATTTGCAATTTTTAAGTCCAGTAAAATAATTTATTATGTAAACGAGTTGCAAGCTATTTCTTATAATTGTAAAAGTGATAAAGTTGATATTGTTTCTGCAACGCTAAATCAAAGGTTATTGCATAATTTTGACCGGCAAGGTTATGAAATAGAGTGTCAATCACTTAATTTGAATAGAAATAAATTAGTACCGGATGGTCAGGTTGTTTTGTGTGATTTTAAAAAAGGAAAATTACAAATTGAGGTTAAAAGTAACTGGAGTGGAGGGATAGGGCATATGAATCGCACAAAATATGTAATTAGTAATTATAAGATTACTAAATTTGAATCAATAAACGAATTGATGACAAGTCGACATAAAAAATTTTATAAGAACCTAGATTTAGTTATAAAAAAATCTCCATTGATGCAAGGATAGTCATATGAATAAAACAAACAGTAAAAAAGTAATAATCATTAGCACGCTACTTATAGCAGTGCTTTTAGTCACAAGTGTTTATCAAATATTGCCCCACATAGGTAATTTTGGTAATCTATTTAAACAAAATCATAAGCAAGGCAATACTCAAATTGCAAGCAATATGCAAGGTGGTAATACTCAACAGCAATTGGATAATTTAGATAAGTTAGTCACAGAAAATGGTGGGAGTATGGACAAGTATAGTTCGGAAGCTGAATATAATAAAGCTCAAAATACTCCAAAGTCATTGGATAGTGAAACTCAAAAGTTGTTGCAAGAAGCTCAAAGCAAGCGTGACAATATCGCAAGAAATGTCAATCAACGCATTATTGTTTTGGATAATTTAACAAATCAACCTTTACAGAATGTAGCAGTATGGATAGATGATATGCCTAGATTTACTAACCGTGAGGGTGTAGTATCGACAACCATTGATAAAGGACGAGTATATCTTTTAGTGGAGCAAGATGACTATATTCCCTACATGGAATATATGGAAGTTGGCAACAGTGATAAGGTAATTTATCTCAAACATCCAAGTGATGATTTGAACATTTCTGCTGTGTGGTTATCTTACAACGATGATGTTGCCAATCTACTGACGCAAGATTATGGCATTGATATGGATGACAATGATATAGACAATGCTAAGATTGAGATAGTGTCTAATGTAGATGCTGATGAATATCGTATCTTTCAAAATGGTAATGTTGTACTGCAAAACAGCACAGGTGTGTTTGAGAATATAAAACTAAAAGAGCTGTTTGTTGTGGGTGGTAATATTAGTGTACAAATATTGTACAGTGGCATAGAGTCAAGAATATATAGAACAACGCTAGAATTTGTTGACTCATATAATCTAAATGTACTGCAGGCTTTGACAGACAATCAAGTTAATGATGGTGATTCTAATGTTGATTTAGGTGGCGATATGGGTGTTTTTGGTATACCTAGTTTACTATTCTTATTTGATATGCTGTCAAAGTTTAATGATTTTGGTAACGATGATTTTAAAATAGAAAGCATCTATAATAATTACAAAAAAGAGTATACACTTTTGATTGGATATCAGCTAGCTAAATGGGATAATAGTAAAGGTGAAAAGTCCAACGCAATAAAAGATACAAAAGAGGCAATAAAAATTATTAAGCAAAAAGGTTATGGTTGGGAGAAAAGATTAAGTGATTTTTTCAATAGTGATCCAAATTATAAACCATGGTCATCTGGGAAAAATCACACGACACTATTAAATAAAAAAGTTGAAGTAACATTTGGTATAATAGGCGATATTACATTCTCGACCAAAGATGGTTGGAAGATTATTGATGCTAATATTGGGTTAAATGCAGAAGCTACATTGAGATTATCGTGGAATATGATATTTTTTGTTGTCGTGCCTATTCCTGTATATTTTTATATAGAAGGAAAGTTTAGTGCATCAATAAGCTATGACTTTTTAAAAAAGATTATAAAATTAGTGATTGAAATATCCATTACTGCTGGGGCAGGATTAGGACTTGATGGGATAGCGGGAGTTGGAGTTAAAATAGGTGTAGGATTAGAAATGACGTGGAATAGCTTACCGGACATGAGTCAATGGAGTGGAGAGGGTAAATTTCAAATAGGTTTTGAGTTTTTCTTTTTATTTTTCACACAAGAGTTTATACTTTATCAGTTAGACGGCACTCTTTGGGATACTCACGACAAACCATCTGCCGAAATACCAAGTAGTATAAGCAAGTCTATAAAGATGATGGGACAAGATTCCCAAGCCTACGAGGATGCTAGACCACAACTCACACAAGTAGGAGATAAGTATATAGCAACCTATTTGGAAAGTGGAAAAGCAGTAAATGGAGTTACCCCTACGCAGCTCATGTACAAAGTGTACGATAACGGAGTATGGTCACAACCGCAAGCAGTTGTCAATCCAGCGACACAAAATAGAGCAACCAAAGATAATCAATACTTTGACTTGTATCCTAGTATGCAAGTAGTCAATGACAAGGCGTATGTGACATGGCAAAGAATACCACAAGGAGATGTAAATAGACTCATTGCAAAGACTGCTAAATCAGGTATAACCAAAGAGGATATCAATAGTATAGCAAGCAAGGCAGAGATTTATATCAGTGAGTTTGATGCTATCAACAATATTTTTGATACTCCACAACAAGTTACGCAAAATGCTGTTTGGGATACATTGCCAAAATTGACAGCTGACAATCAAGGCAGTATTATTGCTACATGGATATCTAATGACAACAATGATATTTTTGGCACAAGTGGTACATCAAGTATTCAATACTCTACACTTCAAAACAGCACATGGTCAGCACCTACCACAGCCTATCAAACACAAAAGCCAATCTTAGACTATAATGCAACATGGGACAATGGACTAGTAGTTGCAGCCAATATAAACCAGTCTACTGATTTAGCTAGTACAACAGATAGGCAAGTTATCTTGATAAAGAACAATGAGCCTACACAAATAACAAATAGCGAGTCTTATTCAGGTTCTGCACAGTTTGTCAACATAGAAGGCAAAACACTATTGTTCTACAATGATGAAGGTAAGATATCATATATAGACATAGCGACCAATGAGCAAGTAGACATCACAGAGTATGAGGGAGATTTTACTGTACTCAATGACAATGGCAATTTGACTATACTATATTTAGGCGGAGCGCATATAAGCCAAGTCAACAAGATGGTGTATGACAGCGATACAAGACAGTGGACACAAGGCTTGCAGGTGACCAATAGTGATTATTCTGTTAGACAGTTTTCTGCAATTACTACTTCAAATGGTGGACTAGCAATATTATCTCACGCTTTGCAAAAAGGTGATAACAATGACATCACAGCATCACAAATAGACTTTGTGATAGATGATACCATCAATAAAAAGTATGACTTGCAATTAGATAGTGCATATGTTTTTGACAGCCTAAACAACAATCAAGATAGCACACTTTACATGACTATAAGCAATCAAGGAGAGTACTCTTTTGATAGCGTTAAAATTGACATAAACGGACAACCAATAGTGCAAGATTTAGATACACCATTGTTGCCACACGAGTTGAGAGTGTTGCAAGTGCCGTTCAAGTACACACAAGCCGATACCTTAGATATCTATGCTGAGATAAACGGTCAAACAGAGTGCGACTACACAAATAACACATATACCGTTGATACCAGTTTTGCAAAGTTTGAGATAGATTATAGAGATTATGTCAATGATGATACGATGTATTTTGATATCAAAAACTTATCTATGTTTGATAGCAATGTAAAGTTGAGAGTGACCAACAAAGATGAAGAAGTTATTTTTGAAACGCAAGAATATAGTCTATCAGCTTTATCATCAATCACAATAGAGATAGCCAAAGAGTATGACAAGTGGGGAATAAACGGATATGATATTTTCAAATTTGAGATAATTAGTGATGTACAACAACAATTCAATCAATATGTCACAATGCTCATACTCAACACACCATCGCAACCAATCAAAGACAACCCATACAAAGATATGCTAGATTTAGCAGAGTCATTGAGTATGTTTTAGTGTAGTAGCATTATGTAGTATAACCCCAGAGAAACAAGAAGGCAAAACAAATGAATGCAAAGAGCTTATTGAACAATAGAAAGAATTTACTGATATTGATGATAGCGTTGAGTGTATCATTTGTTTTGACAACTACTTTTTTTGTGCTAGGATTTTTTAAAAGCAACTACTTTTGGTTAGATAAAGCTAACAACAGTCTAAATATTGACCGCACACAAAGCACGCAAACAGTAGATAGAAAAATATCCATTAGACAAATTGATACTCAGGAGTTATTGAGTAAAAGCAAACAAAAGTACACAGTAGACTTGACAGGTGATACACCATATGCAAAGTTAGAGATTAGCAGAGCATACTATTTACCTGATATGCAAGATGACAATAGTAAAATAACATATGAGCTACAAAATAATATATTGCAAGTGACAAGTACAATAGGTGATAGCACTACCAACACTAGCAATGCGTCTGACATAAACGCTTTTTGGACAATACTAGACGAACGAGGTAGTGGATTAAGATACGACCTATCCAAAGATAATTTTGACAATATCGACACAACGCATAGCAATACCCATACAGTCTCTGCAAATATAAGAGATAATAAATTACAAGAATTTTTTGGACAAGATGATATAGATTATTCTACTATAAGCTCAACCACAATAACAGTAGTACTAGATAGCAATTTGCGACTCATCAAGTTGACTATCAGCTACAAAAGCAGTCTAAGTGATACACCAATCCAAACGAACATAGATATCAGCGTACAACAATCATCAAGCGGTGAAAAGTTGCCTACAATGACAGCATCTCAAATAGCATTCTTGGTGCTAAGTATTTTGCTGTTGGCAAGTCTATGTGTTGTGGCGTATAGATTGTATATATTGAAAGCAAAAGACTTTTAAAAGACTATAAAATATCAGTAGATAGTAATGTCATTCGCAAAATCAAGTTATAAATCAAGAACCTGCGTATTGTCCCTCTTTACCACAATACCCCGTAGATAAGTCTTAGTAACAAAAGACCTATTTACGGGCTTTTTTTATGCCCTTTATACGAATTTTGCAAGATTTTCACACAAATTATCCAAGTTTTTGATTAACGCAAAATCAAGTTGATTATTTTTTGTCTTAGTGAGTTTTGAAAGAAAGGGAACAGAGTGTCTTAGCTACAAAATCCAAACTTGATTATTGAGTAAATCGCCCAAAAACTTGATTATTTTGCTTGCAAAATTGCCATTTTTCACGCACCTACGGGATTTGAATTCCCCTCGCAAATTTGTTTTGAGAACGACCCGTAAAAACGCAGGTTTTTATAGTATTGAATGGACTTTTTGTGGTGAAAATGATATAATTATAGGCATGGACAACAATATAAAAGATTTGTTTTTATTGGCGGGTAGCATAATTTATAACTGTTGCAATGATTTGCCAAGTGCCAGAATGTATAGATGTGTCATATTTTACAATGAAAAATACTGATTTAAAAAAGAAACTGAAAGAAATAATTCCTAATTCTACAGCTAGTCAAACAGTAAATTCAGAAATGAGGCAAGCAATATATAATAGGTTGCTTTTGGATAATCCAAACTCTCAGTTGATTGAAAGAGAAATAGATACAAAATCTATTTTTGGAGAGAAGGATGTATATTCTAATTTAGAAAAGCAGTTGCCGGATTACTATTTGTTCAAAGCGGATAGGGAAAAGCCAATTCGCAATATGACTGTTGTCGTATAGAACAAACATCTCTTGTTTAATAAAAGCAAATTAGGAAAAAAGCAAACATTGTACACAACAGAGTTGTGCAAGAACGGACTAATAGAGTGTTGAGTGGTCAAGTTAATGAGTCTAAGTACACATATAAAAAGAACTATTACACAGACAAAGGTGAAATCTCCCGAGTGGAAAGTTATGTAGAAGGAGAACAAGCAAGAAGTGGTGTCAATGTAGAGCAAAGGATGTATGATGACAAGTCAAACATCATAAAAAAAGTCACATACAATACACTTGACAGTGTAAGCAAGAACGTGATAAAATATGAGCATAAGGAGAATAGGGAAAAACTAGATTGTAAAATAGATCAAGATAAAGCTGATGAAGTAGCAACCCAAAGTGTAGATTGGCACACAGGCAAACAGACAGGGTTGACACAAAGCGATGAGACAGGCCAGTCAAGTAGCACAAGTGTGAGGTACAACGCTGGCGAAGTCACAAGATTGACAAGTGGACTGAACACAGTCAACTACGAGTACGATGGCAAGCGACGCAAAATTAGAGTTGTGCTAAACGGTACAGAGCATAGTAAGTTTGCGTACACCGATGCGAGCAGTAGCAACGCATTTGTAGATACAATGACCCAAACACAAGTCACTGGAACAAGTGCAGTAGTCACTGAAACTAGAACAGATGTGCGTGGCAATGTGCTAACAAAACGCATAAACAAATTACTGCAACACACCAACACATACCACATTGACGGTAGGCTGAACACCAGCACAGACAACGTACGCAATGTAATCACAACAAAGCACTATGACAATGTGATGCAAGGCAGAGTGAACAGTGTAAGTGTAGGCAGTCTAAAAGAAGACTACGCATACGATGCTAATGGCAGTCTGTCTAAGAGAAGTATAAGGATAGGAACAAGCACAGTGAGTGCAAACAATCTGGTGTATGAGTATGTATACAAAAGCAACTATGCAAGAGAGCTAGACTACACCACAACACCACAGAACATGAGAGTATATCCTACAACAGATGTATTAGGTAGAGATGTAGGCAAGGTGGTGACAAGCAACAGCAATACTCGATACGCAGAATATAAGGCGTACGTCAAGTATGGGGACAGAACAACTAATCTAGTATCCAACATCCGATACAGCAGTGGAAGTAGTCTAGCAGACACTCTCAAATACAAGTACGATGATAGAGGTAACATTGTAGAGGAACGTCTCAACGGCAGACTAGATAGACGGTATGAGTATGACAGTATAGGCAGGCTGACAAGAGAGGACAACAGGACACACAACAAGACAACAGTGTGGACATATGACAATAGTGGAAATATTCTGTCAAGAAGACAAGGAGTGTTTAGTCTTGAGAGAGATAGTGACAAAGTCAGCTTAGGTAATGAAACCCTGTACCGCTATGACGGTAACAACAGTGACAGACTGATAGAATATGGCAGTGAGACATTTGCCTATGACAACATAGGCAATCCAACCAGGTATCGTAGCAATGCGATGACATGGGAGCGAGGAAGTTTGCTTGCAACTTACCGAAGCAATTCAAATGGTGATGATGAGATGACTTACAAGCAAAAATAACTCACTTAGTGTAGTTTTGTAAAGTGGGTTGTTTGTCATAAAAATTAAAAAAATGTATCATAAAACAGTTTGCAAATTTTGGTTTATGTAGTATAATAATTGTTTAGAAACAATAAGTTTGGGATTGCAAAAAAGAATAATAACCATATAAAGACATTCATATAATAGTTGTATGAATATAATATTAAGAAAGAGTGTTTTATTAAAAATAGTATTTGTTGTAGTTTCTATTTTATTATCTAGTATTTTATTGACAGCTTGTTCAACTTTGGTAAGTGCAAATAAGGAGCAAATGATTACACTTAAAACAGTTCATGTTTATCCTATTAGTGATGATTATTCTTTTGGTACAATTAAAATAAACTCTAAATCACAATTGCAAGAGTTTCTTGAAAAGCAAACAGGAAATTTTCAAGGTTTGACTGAGGACTATTTCTTAAAATATAGCGATAAATATTTTGAAGATAATATACTGGTATTGTACGGTGCAATGAAAGATATTAATACTGGTGTAACATATCAATTAAAGAATGGCGAGTTTAGTGATAATAATATTTTAATAGAGATAATCAGAGTTAACCCTGGTGGTAATCGTGTGATAACTTATAATATTTTGCTGTTTGATATAGCAATTGAGAGTAGTTTATCTACCAATATTTTAATCAAAATAGTTAGTTAATGTTTATAGATTTCATATTTGAGTTCTAATTATGAAAAACTTATGAAAAAAGCATATATAAAAGTAATGCCATTTTTATTGGCAATTGTACTATTACAGTCATTTGTGATTATGAACTTTGCTAAAACGAATGTTTTTGCAAAAAATATTGTAACACAATTTGGAAACATTTATATCAATGATAGTTTAATTGATTTAAATGAGTTGTCAACCATATCACTAGATGCGAATAAAGAAGAACCCTTACAAGTTCTTCTTGAACTAAAATATTCAATTACAAATAAATTGAGCTTAGTTCAAGATGATAAATTTTCAGAGAAAGATTGGAGAAGTGAGATTGAAAGCTTTTATTATGATAAGAATTCTCAAATAGCTGAAAATTTGCTTTTGCCGAAAAGTACTTATATCGCTAGGTTTGGGCCGTTTTTAACATTTGAAATTAGCAAAGAAGATAATTTAAAAGAGATAGTAGAAAATATTTCATCATCTAAAAATGTTGAATCTATTAATATTCACTCTAAAAATATCAATTCTGATACAGTTAAACACGAACATTTGTATGATGATATGAGTAGTACATCAGGTAGAGCTCTTACTATTAGTGAAATTATGGGTGATTATATTTTTGCGAATAATACTGATGGTTATAGTGGTGCTGGCGTTACAATTGGTATTTTGGAAGATGGGTTGGTTGATAAAAATCATCCTAACTTTGTTGGACATACAGTGATTGTTAACCAAATTCAAGGTGCTCAAGTATTAAAGCATACAACTCAAGTTGCATCTATTATTACGACAATTGCTCCTAGTGCAAAAATTTTGAGTGCTGCAACTAGAAGCGTAATTACACTTAATAATATTATGCCACAAATGGATTGGTTGATTAGTAATGGTGCAAATGTGATCAATAATAGTTGGGGTCTTGATGAGCCTGGTGTATACAACTGGCTCTCTGCTTATTTTGATTATGTTGTAAATATATTAGGAATTACTCAAGTCGTTGCAATATCTAATAGTGGATTTTTTATGGGAAATCCTGAACTAGGTAGGAATGTAATTTCTGTTGGAAGTGTTGATAGCAATGTAATGAAGTCAAGTTTTTCGTCGTATTACAGAACAGCTCAAATTGATGCATTAGATTTAATGGGAGTTGGAGGTGGTGGTACACCAACGACTGGACTTATTATTCCAGGATTTGCGGATACAAACCTTGATAGTGGAACAAGCTATGCAGCACCACAAGTAACTGGTGCAATTGCAATATTGATGCAGCAAAATTTTGGATTAAGAAATAGTCCTCAAAATGTAAAAGCACTGATTGTGGCTTCAGCATCACCAATTGTTGCTGATGATAGAAATGTACGAGCCTCAGGATTGGATGAAAAATTGGGTGCAGGATTGTTGAATTTGAGTACAGCAATGAAAAATAATAATCCAATATCTTTGCCAGTAAGGAATGGAACGAATGGTCAAGTTGTATTAAGTAGCCAATTTTATGTATCTGGATTTACACCATTTAGAGCATCGTTAGTTAATATTGTTAACAATCGCAACACCAGTGATATGAGTCCATTATTTTCGGTATATAATCTAAGAGTAGTTGATCCAAAAGGGTCAATAGTAAATATAGATAATTTACCAGGAGGAGAAGGATTCTTTAGTATATCAAGAACAACATATAACAATGTAGTTAGAATTAGTACTCTGTTATTAGATTCTGGATGGTACACGCTAGAGGTAGTTTTAACTGGAAACCAAGTTGTAAGTGGAGAAATGGTCAGCATATCAATGATTGTGTAGTAGTATAGTTTATAAACCATGTAACTAAGTTTTATAGAACTATTTTGAGAGCCATGCCATTCGCAATATCAAGCCATAAATCAAAAACCTGCGTATTGTCCGCTCGTTGCACAATACCCCGTAGATAAGTCTTAGTGCTTATCTACGGGGTTTTTCTTTTTTACATACAACATACAGTGGTATAGTGAGTAAATAACCACAATATACAGTGTCATAGCATCTCGAGTATAAAAAGTTTGTCTTAGTGAGTTTGCTACCAACCAAACAAAAAGTCTTAATGGCTAGTAGCACTTTGATAAAATCAAGTTTTTACTCCAAAACTTGATTATTTTTCTTCAAAAAACACGCACCTACGGGACTTCAATTCCCCTCACAAAAGTGTATTGAGAATGCCCGTAAAAAAGTCGCAGTGAATATATTTAAATTGTTCAAAACACGCTAGTTGATAGACTTTTTTGTTGATTTATGGTATAATATTTTTGGAATTAATGGGAGAAATAATGACAAAGACAAAAGCAAAAGAAACAAACGAATTGAGTCTTGAAAGTATATTATGGAATTGCCGTGTTGCGTTGCGTGGTATTGGTGGCAATGAGAAAAACCGAGATGCTGTTATGGGGCTTGTTTTTTTGAAATTTGCGGGTGATAAGTTTGAAACACGCAGAGAGCAGATAAAGCTCGAACATGGTGATGTTGAGGCTTTTTTGAACAAGCCTAGTTTTTATCTCAGTCATAGTGTGTTTTATTTGCCAGAGCATTGCAGATGGCAACATATTGTGCAGAATGCAAGCGATAGTGGATTAGCGGTAATTATTGATAAAGCAATGATGGATATAGTAGACAAAAATCCTAGTCTACAAGGCGCATTGCCACAAAGTTTTTATAGTGGATTTGGAGCAACACAAAGAGATCTTAAAAAACTTATTGATGAAATAAATAAAATTGACCAAAAAAGATTTGTTGATAATGACTTGATAGGCAGAGTATATGAATATTTTTTGCAGACATTTGCAGTTGCTGCTACCAAAGAAGAGGGAGAATTTTATACTCCTGCTAGCCTTGTGTCATTGATTGCCGAGTTGATTGAGCCTTATGAAGGTGTAGTGTATGATCCATGCTGTGGTACGGGTGGCATGTTTGTGCAGTCGCATAAGTTTATTGAAAGACATCACGGCAACAGACTAAAAGTGTCAATCTATGGGCAAGAAAAATCTCCTGAGACTAGACGCCTTGCAAAACTCAATCTAGCCATACGAGGCATATCACATAACTTAGGTAAGCCAACAGGAGAGCAACAGTCAAGTTTTCAAAACGATCAACATGAAGACTTAAAAGTAGACTTCATTATGGCCAACCCACCATTCAACTTTAAAGACTGGCGGGGAGAAGATGAGTTAACAACTGACCCTAGGTGGAGAGGATATCAAGTTCCGCCAAAGTCAAATGCCAACTATGCTTGGATATTGCACATGATAGACAAACTCAAAGTAGACAATGGTATTGCGGGGTTTTTGCTTGCTAATGGTGCTTTAAATGCCGATGGCATTGAAGGCAGAATAAGGGAGCAACTAATAAAAAATGACAAGATAGAAGCTATTATAGTTTTGCCTCGTGATATGTTTTACACCACAGACATATCAGTTACTCTTTGGATAGTCAACAACAACAAAAAAGCAAGAGAGCTAAACGGACGCAAATTGAAAGATAGACAAAATCAAGTATTGTTTGTTGACTTGCGTAGATGGAGTGATAACTTGGAGGCATACAAACTTGACGGGGGTAGCACAAAGAAAAAAGTAGTGTTGAATGAAGAACAAATTGCCAAAGTAAAGGATATTTATTTTAATTGGCAAACAGGACTAGGATATACAGATGTACCAGAGTTGTGCAAGTCGGCGACACTTGATGAAATTGCAAAGCAAAATTATAGCCTATCTCCTAGCAAGTATATTGAGTTTGTGGACAGAGACTTAGACATTGATTATGACAAAGAGATGAAGCGAATACAGCAAGAAATGAAAGATATCTTACAACAAGAAAAGCAAAGTCAACAAATGCTACAAGACGCTTTTAGAGGTATAGGGTATGGCATTGATTAGACTGGGTGAGTTGATAGAGTTATCACAACTTAAAAATAAAGATAGATCTTTGGGATTAAATGACTTGCGTGGTATATCTATACAAAAAGTGTTTATTGACAGCAAGGCTGATATGGACGGCAAGCCCTTGACTAGCTATCTGTGTGTTCCACATGATTATTTCGCCTATGTTACAGTGACTTCACGCAATAGTGAAAAAATAACACTTGCTCATAACAAGTCAAATGATACCTATATTGTATCAAGTAGTTACCAAGTTTTTAAAGTCACTAACATCAACACGCTATTACCCGACTATCTGTTTATGTTTTTTAACCGACCTGAGTTTGACAGATATGCTAGGTTTAACAGTTGGGGCAGTGCAAGAGAAACATTTGGTTGGCAAGATTTGTGTGATACGGTTATTGACTTGCCAGAACTACAAGAGCAACAAAAAGTGGTGGCCGTATACAATGCTTTGAATAATAATCAACAAGTATACGAAAAGGGATTAGATGATTTAAAATTGGTGTGTGACGCAACTATCGAGAAGCTGCGAAGAGAGATGGAGAGCGTGGAGATTGGTGGGTATATTACGGAGAGAATCGAAAGCAATAGTAATGCAAAGTATGTGAATTTGATTGGGATAGGGCAAAATGGGTTTATAGAACCAAATCAAGGGAGAACAAATGAAAGCCTTAAAAAATGTAATGTTTTTTATAAAGACGATTTTGTTTATGCTCCATCATCTTTGACTAGCGGCGTTATTGATATTTCAAAATTTGATGCTCCTATGATTTGTACAGAAGAGTATATAGTTTTTTATGTTAGCGACAGGGATAAGCTGATCCCAGAGTATTTATTGATGTTTACCAAAAGAAGTGAGTTTGGTCGTAGAATATGGTTTAATTCGATGGACAGTGTTCGCAATAGATATTATTTTAAATCACTACAAGAAGAAACCAAGATACCTTTACCAAGTGTTGAAATCCAACAATCCATAGTAGATATTTACAATGCATACATTGCACGCAAAGAGATAAACCAAAAATTAAAGCAACAGCTAAAAGATATTTGTGCTATATTGATAACAGGAATAAGGAAAAACGGAGGATAACAAAGATGGAAACATGGCAAACAATATTATTGTCGGCTGGGGTGTCGATCATTGCAACAATAGCAACATATTTTGTGACTACTTATTTTACAAACAAGCGTGAGAAAAAGAAAGAGATACGAAAAGAAAAAATGACAATATTTAAGACTCTGATGGCAAAGCGTGGTGGCACTGCAGATTATGCAAAACTTGAAGCTTTGAATTCTGTTTGTGTAATTTTTTCAGATGAAAAAGTTGATTTTAAAACAGGAAAGAAACCTATAAATGAAAGTTATAAAAACTATATTTCATCGTTGGATATCCCTGATACATTAAGCCTAGAAGAGAAAAGGCAAAAATATGATAAAGCCGAAGACTTGTATATTATATTTTTAGAAAATATATCTAAGCATCTTAAAATTGCAGAGAGTGTTGACTGGCAGGAAATTAAAAACAGTTATAGACCACAATGGGTTGGAGATGAAATTATAAACAGAACTAATGTATACAATTTAAACGCTAAATATTTACAACTTGCACAAATTGCATTGGAACGAGAAGTATAGAAAATTGTTCCAGAAGTTGAAGTTAATAAAAATAGTAGTAAGAAAAAGTAAAGGATATTATGGACATAGATTTTAAACAAAGCAAATTTAACGAAGCGGAGTTAGAGCGGGCAATTATTGCTTTGTTTAACGAACAAGGCTACACACATTTGCAAGGTGACAAATTGCATCGCAAACTAGATGAAGTTATATTAGAAGATGACTTGCGTCTATTTTTGGCTAGAAGTTATGATGACTTGACAGAAAATGAGATTGTAAAAATAATTGCTAAAATAAAATCTATACCGCATAACCCGTTATATCAAGGTAATAGAGATTGCTTTTGGCTTGTCAATGAGGGGTTTGACTTAAAAAGAGATAGAAAAAAAGAACCTATCCATATAGATTATATAAATTATGATGATTTCAACAAAAACCATTTTAAGATAGTTAGTCAAATGTCCGTTGCCAACAGTGACGGCAATAGCGTCCGCATACCCGATTTGATTGTGCATATCAATGGTTTGCCTATTGCAATATTAGAATTTAAGTCTGCCATAAGAGAAGATGCTACAATATCAGATGCTCACAAACAAGTAACAATAAGATATACAAGAGATATTCCTAGATTATTAAAATATAATTTTTTGTCTGTAATTAGCGATGGAGCAAACACAAGACTAGGGACCGTCTTTACTCCTTATGAGTTTTATTATGCATTCAATAAGGCTAATGATAAAGACAAAATTGCAAGCGGTATACAATCGCTTGTGACAATGATAAAAGGGGTGTTTGAAAAAGAGCGGTTGATTGCTATTTTGCATGATTTTATATACTACGCCGACACAAAACAAAGAGCGGTTGTTTGTAGGTATCCACAATTTTTTGGTAGCACAAAAATGTATGCGAGTGTTAGGCATGCTTTAAAACCGCAAGGCGACGGCAAAGGGGGAATATATTTTGGGGCAACTGGTTGTGGCAAGACTATGACAATGCTTTATTTGTCAAGATTGCTTGCTTTGAGAGATAATTCTAAATTTGCTAACCCTACTATAATCATTTTGACAGATAGGGAAGATTTAGACACGCAGACAAGCGAATTGTTTGAACAATCAAAACGGTTTTTGAGAGAAGAGAGCGTAAAAAGCATTGAAAGCAAGAAAGAATTAAAATCAATTTTAGGCAATACAAAATCTGGTGGGATATATATAATAACCATACAAAAATTTAGCGAAGATATAGGACTATTATCTAGTCGCAACAATATTATTTGTATTAGTGATGAAGCACATAGGACACAAACCAACACGGGTAGCAAAATGAAACTGACTGACAAAGGTGTTTTTGTATCACATGGATTTGCAAAATATTTGCGGGATGGCTTTCCTAATGCTACCTATTGTGGTTTTACAGGTACACCAATAGATGAAACAGTAGCAGTATTTGGAGAAATTATAGATAGCTATACAATGAAACAATCTACTGATGATAAGATAACAGTGCCATTGACTTATGAGCCAAGACTTGCAAGAGTAATTTTGAGTGATGAGCAAGCAAGAGAGATTAAGCAATATTACAGCAAATGTATTGATGATGGTGCTAACCCCGAGCAAGTAGAAACTAGTAA
>JAITUJ010000033.1 GCA_031286385.1 Clostridiales bacterium
AAAAAAAAAAAAAGTGATGATTTCATATGATGGCAGATACAATAGTCAACAGTTTGCAAAAGCTACGGCAGAAGTTTTGGCGTCCTGTGGCATAACTGTATTCATCACAAAAGAATTGCAGCCTACACCTTTTTTATCTTTTGCCGTACGATATACTCGCTGTGATTTGGGTGTTATGATAACGGCAAGTCATAATAGTTATGAATACAATGGGTATAAGTTGTTTGATGAAAATGGCACACAATTTATAGACACTGCAAAAATATCAGAGTATATTGACCAAGTAGACATATTTAATGTACAGTCACAGAACTTTGAGAATTTGGTTGAATTGGGGAAAATAAAATTTGTTTGTGATAGTGTTGTCGATGAATACTTAAAACAAATAAAACAAATACGCCCTGACTCAAATAAAAATTCAAGTAGCGCACTCAAAATTGTGTACACACCTCTTTGTGGTGCTGGTTATAAATTGGTACCTAGGCTGTTAAAGGAACAAGGGTTTGACAACTTACAATTAGTTTTAGAACAATCAATGATTGATTCAAATTTTACGACTTGTCCCAACCCAAATCCAGAAAAAGTTGAAGCTTTGAGTTTAGCTATGAATTTGGCCAAAACAACAAATGCTGATTTAATTATTGCGACGGATCCAGACTGTGACAGAGTGGGCGTGATGGTATTGCATGAAAATCAGTACAAAGTAATATCTGGCAATGAGATGGGAGTATTGCTTACTGACTTTTTGCTATCACAACATATTGCCAACAATACTATGCCCAAAAACCCCATGATAGTACGCAATATAGTGTCTACTGCTTTGGTTGATAAAATTGCAAAAGATTACGATGTAGTTGTAGAAAGTGTTCTAATAGGGTTTAAACACATTGGACAAGTTGTAAATGAATTGCAACAGACGCAACGACAAGACAGTTTTATTTTGGGATTTGAAGAGAGTATGGGATACTTGATTGGTACTCATGCAAGAGACAAGGATGCTTTGATAACAAGTTTGACAATAGCAGAGATGGCAAGTTTGTGGAAGATACAAGGTTTGACTCTAATAGATAGGTTACACAGTTTGTATAAAAAATATGGTCATTACAGCCATACATTGTTAAGTTATAAGTTTGACGGAGCCAACGGTGTAAAGAAAATGGCTTGTATTATGGATAGATTGCGTGAAATAAAAACAGATTGGTTTGGTAAGTTTAAGTTGAGACAATTTATTGACTATAAAAAAAGTGAAAAATATAGTGCAAATATCTTGCAATTTAAATTACAAGATGACATGACGGTCATCATAAGACCAAGTGGTACAGAGCCTATTATTAAAGTGTACCTTAATATTTTTGGCTCTACACAAGTGAACGAAAGTATACAAAATTTAAAGCTAGAAGTTGATAAAATTATGTTATGATTTTTACAGTTTATGAACTCTAATAAAATTGATTGCTAAAATTTCTAGTTTTTGATATAATATTAATGCTATGAACGAATCTGGTGAAATGTATTTAGAGACAATCTATACGCTTTCAAAGCAACTTTGTGTTGTGCGTGCTGTGGACATTGCAAAAGAAATGAATTTTTCTAAGCCCTCTGTCACAAGGGCACTGAATTTACTGCAAGAAGGTGGATATATAGAAAAAGGCAAAAAAAGCGATATCAGATTGACGGAAATAGGTTTGAAAAAAGCTTTGTCTGTCTGTGAAAGACATTTCACAATTGCAAGGTTTTTAGAAATTGTAGGTGTAGACTGCAATAATGCACAACAAGATGCTTGCCGTATAGAACATATAATTTGTGAACAGACTTTTGATTGTATAAAAGAGTACGTTTTAAATGAAGATAGCCTAAAAAGAAACAAAAATGTAGTGTGCATAAATTTTGATTAATTCATAGAACAGTTTAAAATTAAAAACCGCACTTTAAACCATAAATAACCTTATGTTACAACGCAAACTAATAAACTCACTATCGCCCACAAATAAAGTTATTCACTCTTCTTCAAATGCAATTTTTGCATTGATTGAGTGTTCATACTTATGTTTGTTTATATTTTATGCTTTTGCAAGCGATATGCCAGTTGTTTTATTTGGTTTTATTGCTTTTTTGGTCATGGTTACATCAGCCTTGCTTTTTCCTTTTGTGGACTTTCTGATTAGTCGTGTCAACACTTTATTTTTTGGTACCTATCATGCACCGCTAATTTTAAGTCTTTTTGGCATAGCAATATTCAATGCAATATTTTGGTGTTTGGGATACAATGGTTGGTCGGGTTTGTTCACAGTTCTGTTGTGCTTATTATGCTTATTTGCTGTACAAATATGTTTGATTGTAAATAGACTTTGCTTATATGCTATTGGTAATAGATTGTGTTTTGAAAAAAAAGACAGTAGACAATTTTATTTGTTTAAAAACATATTTTTTTTTATAGGGTTTGCCGCTTGCGTAGTCACGGTGAGTTTTATGATAGGAGACCTTGAAATTTATAATATTGGTTTTGTCTTGTCAATCATTGTTTTAGTTGTAGGATTGATTGATTGGCTAAACACATATCAGTATTTGCCTGTAATCAAACTTAAAGATGCAGGTTATATTGTAAAGGGAAAAGAGAAGTTAAAAGACATTTACAAAGACTTCATAAATTCAATTCAACTCAAAAGACAAGGACGCATTTTTTTTGCTTTTTTTCTAAACATTACATTTGTCGCACTTTTTTTAATCACGGTCTTTGTGTACTCAAATTTATTTATTTCTATGAGCATGACAACACTGTGCATATCTACACTGGTTGCTATGTTGACTAGTGGTATTAGTTTGTTGTTTTTTAGAAAAGTGTTAACTTTTTACAGTGAGTTGAAGACAGCTAAGTTAAATTTTATTACAGCAATCATATTTATAGTAATTTATTGTTTGTTTTTTTCTCTTGAAATGTCTGGTGTAATTGCTGTTTCCAATTTGGTATTTTGCCTTATCATGGCAGTTTTTGGAGTGTTTTTGGGAGCAAATTTGGCTTCTTTATCAGTACTGTATGTTGGCAAAATTGACACTAGCACGCCGTATAAAATTTTAACAATTGGTTACTTGTTCAGTATAGGCCTTGCAATATTCATATCAAGTATGTTGACAGCACTTTTAATAAATGCTAAAACTAAGTTAGGACAAGATGCAAGTGCAATCGTTTATCTGATAATTTGTGCAAGTATATTCTTGTCATCTAGCCTAATTTTTTTATTAAATGTCAAAAAATATAAAAATATAGTTGATTAAACAATTGAAAGAGAGAGTATGTCTAATTTTATTGAAGAAATAATAATAAATGATTTGAAAACGGGAAAATATAAAAATATAGTTTTGCGTTTCCCCCCCGAACCAAATGGCTACTTGCATATTGGACATGCAAAAGCAATTTTGCTAAATTACAGCCTGGCTAAAAAATACAACGGTATCTGCAACCTGCGTTTTGATGACACAAATCCAAGCACGGAGGACAATGAATATGTGAAAGCTATCGTGGAAGACATGAAGTGGCTAGGCTGGAATGGTGACATATTTTTTGCATCAGACTATTTTGATATCATGTTGCAAGCGGCTATTAGATTGATTAAAAAGGGTAAAGCTTACGTAGATACAACATCTTATGAAGGTATAAAACTTATGCGTGGCGACTTGAATACAAAGGGTACAGACAGTGCGTGTAGGAATTTTAGTGTAGAAAAAAATCTGTCTTTGTTTCAAGATATGCAGTTGGGTAAGTTTGAAAATGGTGAAGCAGTATTGAGAGCTAAAATTGACATGTCAAGTCCAAATATGAACATGAGAGATCCTGTTCTGTACAGAGTGCTCAATATTGCTCATCACAGAAAAGGCGATAAGTACAAAGTCTATCCGTTGTATGACTTTGCACACCCAATAGAAGATGCTATTGAAAATGTAACGCATAGCTGTTGCAGTTTGGAGTTTGAGAATCATAGACCACTCTACGATTGGGTTTTAGCTGAAAGTGGCGAGTGGGGTAGTATTCCACAACAGTATGAATTTGCAAGGCTTAATATAAGTGGTATCAATTTGTCTAAACGAGAGTTAAAAAAGCTTGTGGTAGATAAGTTGGTTAGTGGGTGGGATGACCCTAGAATGCCTACTTTAAAAGGATTTAGGCGAAGAGGTTATACTGCTTCTTCACTTTGGGATTTTTGTGATAAGATTGGGGTTGCCAAATCCAATAGCATTGTCGACATAAAAATGCTGGAAAGCTGTATAAGAGATGAGTTGAATTTAACGGCCAAGAGGGTAATGGTAGCCATTGATCCAGTTGAATTGTTCATTGTAAATCGCAGTGATAAATGGAAGGAAACTGTAAATTTTGAGACAGTGATAAACAGTCAAGTTGTGGCAAGTGAAAAGATAGAAATTAGCAATAAAATATTTATAGATAGAGCAGATTTTAGTATAGATCCACCACCAAAGTATAAGCGCATGCAAAAAAATGGGAATATCAGGTTAAAGTCTGCGTATATAGTACACTGTGAGGATTATAAGCTAGACAAAGATGGAAGAGTAATACAAGTACTGTGTAGTATAATAGAAAATAGTAAAAGTGGCGAAGACATTAGTGGTGTAAAAGCTAGTGGCGTTATACATTGGGTCAATTCTCAATCCGCAGTTGATATAATAGTCCAGCAATTTAATAATTTGTTAGACGAACAAGGTGTTTTTAACAAAAAATCAGTTATAAGAATAAATGCAAAAATGGACAAATATGCCCTCACTCACAGTGGACCTTTTCAGTTTTTACGTAACGGATTTTACTGCAAAGATGCTTGCAGTAGCCCAAAAAATTTGATTTTCAACCAAACGGTAGGACTTAAAGATGGCTATAAGTAAAATTAAAACAGCAAATGATTTAAGAAAAGCGTGGTGTGACTTTTTTACAAAAAAAAATCACTGTATCATTGATAGTGCTTCATTGATACCAGAAAATGACCCCACTGTTTTATTTACAACAGCAGGTATGCATCCCCTTGTTCCTTATTTGATGGGGCAAAAGCACCCCAATGGTAAGCGTTTAGCAAATGTACAGAAGTGTGTTAGGACAGGTGACATCGACGAAGTTGGAGATCACAGCCACTGCACTTTTTTTGAGATGCTGGGTAATTGGTCTTTGGGAGATTATTTTAAAGAGCAGTCAATTGAGTACAGTTTTGAGTTCTTGACCGCTGTATTGGGGTTTAAAATAAACCAGCTAGCCGTGTCTGTTTTTGCTGGTGATGAGGACGCTCCAAAAGATAAAGAGAGTGCAAAAGTTTGGGAAAAATTGGGCATACCCAAAGAGAATATTTTTTATTTACCCAAAGCAAACAATTGGTGGGGTCCAGCAGGTTTGACAGGTCCATGTGGTCCAGATACAGAAATTTTTTTGGACAATGGACTGGACAAATGTGGTGTCAATTGTAGCCCAGCTTGTGACTGTGGAAAATACTTGGAAATTTGGAACAATGTATTCATGCAGTATAACAAGACAACGAGGGGAGAATTTGAGCCTTTGATACAAAAAAATGTGGACACGGGTATGGGATTGGAGCGGACTTTGGCTGTTTTAAATGGAGTAAAGTCAGTGTACGAAACCGATGTGTATGAAAATGGTCTAAAAAAAATATTGGAATTGACAAACTTAAAGTATGGAGTGGATGTATCTGTTGACAAGAGTATACGAGTTGTTTTAGACCATATACGGACTGCTGTTTTTATGATTGGAGATAGACAGGGGATTGTCCCTTCTAACATTGAGCGTGGATACGTACTGCGCAGGTTGCTAAGGCGTGCCATTCGGTACAGTAAAAAATTGAAATTGCCTAGTAACAGCCTATCAAAAATTGCCCTTGAATTTGTGAATAAATATAGTGTAGCTTATCCAGAACTTTTGGATAACAAGCAAAAAATTTTACAAGAGATAGATGGTGAAGAAAGTAAGTTTGCGAGAACTATTTTTACTGGATTGACACAGTTTGATAAGTTAGTAAGTTATTTGCAAGGTGATGTTATCAGTGGAAAAGCCGCATTTAAACTGTATGATACGTATGGTTTTCCATTAGAAATGACACAAGAACTTGCTAACGAACGAGGGTTGAGCGTCCATATTGAAGATTACAACAAGTGCTTTTTGCAACATCAAGCTAAAAGTCAGACAGGTGCAGAACAAAAGTTTAAAGGTGGATTGCAAGATAATAGCGATGCGACTACAAATTTACACACGGCTACACATCTTTTGCATAGTGCACTAAAAGTTGTTTTAAATGATGCCAATGTAAATCAAAAAGGTAGCAACATAACAGCAGAGAGATTGAGATTTGATTTTAATTTTTCTAGACCACTGACAGATGTTGAATTGTCCGACGTGCAGAAAAAGGTAAATGAGGCTATCAGTGCCAATGTTCCAATAGAGTGTAGTGAGATGTCAGTAGAACAAGCGAAAGCTATTGGTGCAGTTGGGTTGTTTAGTGACAAGTACGATGACAAAGTTAAAGTGTATTCAATGGGTCCGTTCAGTTTAGAGATATGTGGCGGACCTCATGCTAAAATGACAGGAGATTTGGGTGTTTTTGAGATTATTAAAGAACAGTCGTCCAGTGCTGGGGTGAGAAGGATAAAGGCAGTTTTAAAAAATGGGTGTTAAAAATTAATTTTTTTAGCATTTTGCTTAGAGCAAAAGAAGGAGTATCATGTTTTCTTTGGGTCATATTATTTGGATTGTCGTATCCATGTTGCTGGCATTTACCGCTAGTATATTTGTGTCAAAAAAGTTTGGATGGAGTCAAAAAGTACTGATAGTAATGTGCTGTGCTTTTTTTTTGAGTGAGTCTACTTATGTATTGATATCAATGCAAGAATTTGACATGGGAGACAAGGTAGGATATTATTTAAAACCAGAATATTTGCCGCTTCACCTTTGTAGCTTGCAGATAGTATTGCTCTTTATTTTGACATTTTGTAGTAGCCAAAAACTTAAAAGGGGATTGATTATTTTTATGTACCCGACCTCATTGAGTGGCGCTACAATGGCCATACTTATCCCTTCACTTGTTGTAGATTATGGATTTTTTAACGAAAGAGCTTTTCAATTTTTTATCTCTCACATGATGTTGGTATTTTTGGGATTGTACATGTTGTTTACAAGACCAATAAAGTTCGATTTTAGGACTTATCTGTACAGTTTAGGAGCATTGGGAGCTTGCCTAATTTTTGCAATTTATATAAATTCTATGTTTGGTGGACCTGCACAAGAATTGAATTTTTGGTTTATTGCTTATCCGCCCATGCCAAATTTGCCTCTACTAAACTTAGAGCACGGATGGTATATTTACGTAATAAATCTAGCATTAGTGGGATTTGTATTAACCAGTTTGACATATGTCCCAATCGTAATTTGTTGGTTTAAGAATAGAAATTCTGTTGCAATTTTACAATGAGCATATAAAAATGTAAAAAAACACACAAACTATCAACACGAATGTTGATAGTTTTTTTAAAAGCAATGATAGTCTATATTGTCATGCTATTTGTAATTCGGGTGATGGGCAAGCGACAAATTGGAGAAATGCAGCCCTTTGAGTTTGTCATTACGCTCTTGATTGCAGAAGTGGCAGCAATTCCATTAAATGACCCCTATATACCCCTTCACTTTGGTCTTATCCCTATGTTGGTGTTGGTAGTTGTCCATGTAGTGATGTCTGTTTTAGCACGCCATAGCCTTGTTTGGCGGCATATATTGAGTGGTAAGTCTGTCATTGCAGTTGATAAAGGCACAATAAACTATGCGAATTTAAAAAAAATGAATATGAACATCAGTGACCTAATTGAAGCTATAAGGTGTGAAGCACAACCCGATTTTTTGAAAATAGAGTACGCTATCTTTGAGACGAATGGACAAATATGCATAATAGAAAAAGCAAGTGATCCCACGCAAGTTAGCCCAGCACTATTGCCTCTAACGATAATAACAGATGGTAAATGGGACCAAAAAGAGGCAACCAATGTGGGGGTCACAATGCCGCAAATACAAAAACTCTTATTTAAACACGGAATAAGGAAGATATCTGATGTGGCACTGTTGGACATAAGACAAGATGGAAACGCTTATGTTTGCACAAAAAGTAATGTAAGCTTTTCTGCAAAAATTTCTGTCGTTCATCAATGGTAAAAAAGTAAAAGAATAAATTTTAAGGAATTTGAGAAAAGCGTAGCTTTTTAAGATTGGAAAATTATGAAAAAAATGTTGTTAGTGACTGTCATCTTAGCTGTTATTTTTGGTGTGTGTGTCACAGAATTGGTATACACAAATCATATTTTCAACGATTTATTAAACAAGGCAACAGAGCTCAATGTTATGTTGGAAACTTTGAATGAGGGAATAGAGAAAGTTGATGAAAAAAAATCAAGGTCAGAAAAGACTTTGATAAAATCATCAGAAATCATAAAACAGTGGCAAGAGCACAAACATAAACTGATGTCGTTTACTCATCATCACGTAGTATTTGAGTTGGATAGGTCAATTATAAGACTAGATGAGTTGGTAAAAATAGATCACTTTGCTGACTGTAAGCTGGAATGCCGGAGTATTATCAATAGTTTGACAGAAATCATTTGTTACAATAAAGTTTTAATTCAGAATATACTGTGACAAAAATAGTCTATATTACTGTAAGTTTATCAATAAGGAGAGATAAATGGAACATAATGATTCTAATATTAGCACCAATAGTAATAAAAAGTGGATAATCTTTTTTGTATCAATAATTTTATTTATGGTGCTGCTTACAATTTTTTTTGTTAGTACACAGCCAGATTATGAAAAGGGAGGGAGCAATATAAACATGGACAATGGTGGTGGAAATAATGGTGGTGGAAATAATGGCGGAGGAGGTTCAGGCGGAGGCAATAATGGTGGAGGTGACACAGGCACGGGAGGTGGTAATAACGGCGGAGGAGGTGGTTTTGATGACTCTTTGGCTGTCCCAGAAGCTTTTGTAAATGGAAGTACGATTACTTGGGAGCCGGTTTATGGAGCCATGAGCTACAATGTATTGCATAATGGAATAGCAAAGAACCAAACGGAAACATCTTATTCTGTAAAAAATACCGTAGGCGTTCAGTACGTAATGATACAGTCACAGGGGGCTAGTGGAGACGTGAGTTTATGGTCACCTTGGATAACAGCAAGTGGAGAAGGTTGAGCGATGAGATACATGTGTAACTTCTGTTTTTTGGCTGTAATTCTTGAATTTTGAAAAGAGATAATCACAAAATAGTGTAAAAAGTACTTGCATAATTTGGTATATTTGTGGTATATTTTATATGATGAAGTATATCAACAAAGAGTATGGATTTAAGTTTAGACCGCCATTTTCGGAGTTTAGTGAAGTCAAAGACAGTGGTCCTGATGAAAGTGTCATTTTATTTCCAGACAGTAATGAAGTGGGATTTGGTTATGATTACTCTGCTATCAATGGAGCTATGTTAATAGGCAAGCATGGCAGTTTATGGGGTATTAAAATCAGTTATTTTAATGGTAAAAAGTGGCTGGACAATGATGACTTTATTCAGAGCATGGGGCAAGGTTGTGCAAGCACGCCAGATGGCAGTTTTGCACATTTTTCTAGTGGCCCTTTATCCGTAAGATGGGTAAGACACAATGAGCATAGTTTAATAGCACAAGTGTCTGCAAGGCGTAAATTGCGTGTCAGAATAGTGTATTATCCAGTTTATGGCTGGCATGGTGAATTGAGTATAGAAGGTAAATTTGTTAACGGTAGAAGTCCATATGTAGGCATTATACCCGGCACAATAGAGTATGGAGAAAACAATGCTATCTACAAAGAGCGTTATAGGGTGTTGTTCGATGATAGTCCAGAAAGAGAATTTTTTGTTGCACAAAGCTATACAGAGCCTTCTGGTAGTGCAAACGGAGCTTTTAATGAAGCAATAATGGAGTTTGTAATAAACAAAAACCAACCTTGTATTCACTTATACGCTTGTGTAGGCACAGAAGAAATTTTAGATTGTGAAGTCCCACGCTTGGATAAACTTATAGCTCAAATTGACACATATGAACTTAGATACGGAGTGGATAAAACTATGGGTAGTGGTGTGCTGGGTTCACCCTGTGAGTCCATGCGCAACAGTGTGAACTGGTCAAGAATTTACTATCCCTATCTATTGACATACATTTACAGCCCAAAACGCAGTATATTGAATACACATTTCAACATTGATGGATTAGATGAAAATTGCAGTGCATTACTAGGTTGTCTATCTGGTGACAACAGTGCATCTATTAGGCAACTCAAATATACTCTTGAAGACAAAGTTTTTAGCGTACTGTCAATGTGGCACATTTTTGGACATACAAATGACAAAGTATCTATGTTTCCCCTTTTTCAAAAGCTTATTAAACTATATAAACCCGAACCTAAGCTTGTGAAAACGACAACAGAAACAAAGTTTGAGGTTGCTTATGGATGGACAGATTCTCCTTTAAGAGAAAGTAAAGATTTGCAAGCTATGTATAGTCTAGATTTGTCTTGTTTAACTTTGCTAGCTTTTGATGTGTTGGAGCGAGCGTCTTTGTTGTTTGGCACAAAAGATCATGAACAGTATAGAGAGAGTAAAATAGCCATGATAGAACTCATAAACCAAACCTTTTGGAATGAGGAAGAGGGCATGTATATAAATAGGTATGTAGACGGCAGATGGGCGACTCCAAATAATTATGGAGCTACAAGCTTTTACACGCTGTTGTGTGGTGCTGTTGATTGTCCAAAAAAGTTATCTCTTTTAATTAACAACTTGTTAAGCCCCAAAAAATTTTGGGGTAGTTTTGCTGTAACGACACTGAGTGCAAGTAGTCCGTCATATGGGAAAAGAGGGAATGCTGATAACAATGGCAATATTAAACCCCCATTTTTAGAATTTAGAGGTAGCATTGTTCCTTATGTAAATTATATAATTTATCATGGTTTGGTCCGATATGGTTTAGACGAGATAGCATCAAAGTTGGCTTACAGCAGTTCCAAACTTTGGGCAAACAACCGCTCCGACAATGTGGAAAATTATAGTCTTTACCTGCCAAAGGGCAAGAGAGTTAAACAGAGGGAGTACTTGTCTACAATAGGCAACATGCTGGCAGTTATAGGACAACAGGAGTTGATAGATATAGAGTATTTTAGACCGGACTTGATACTGGATAGTATCAGGTTTGGTACATTTGCAGAAGGTGAGCACAGTGTATTAAACCTGCCCTTATTAAACAATGCGTACAGTATTGAAGTGGGAAATTTATCAACAACTGTATTAAAAAATAATCAAGAGTTTTTTAGAGCTGACGGTGGCAAATTTGTCGTTCGCAATTTTTGTATTATAGATAACGGCTGTGAGTTTATGATTGATGCTCACAGTAGCATTACGATTAATTTGAATATCCCCGATATGGCGTCAAAAAAAATAATCAAGTATTTTTTTATTGTGCCACTGGGTAAAACTAAGATTTATGCCAATAATGGTATGGTAAGTATGCAAGAAATAAACTAAATGGATAAAACAAGTGTTATAAAATATGATAAAAATGCCAATAATCATATTCATGAAGAGGTTATTGGTATTTTTATCTATCTGTGCATTGTTATTGGGAATAAGATTGGGCAATGGTATAATTTTCACAGTACAGTTACCCAAAGATGCTGTATTATATGTGTATAGAGAGGGGGGAGTTATTGACTCTATGCCGTATACGGAAGTAAAATTCTGGGATAAATTTGAATGTTTTGCTATAAGAATAGATACAGTAGGTGATATAGAAGTCGTTGATGGTATTTTTGCACAGTTAAAAGCTAAAAGAAGATTTGAACAGATGGTATCCGGAGTTACAGTTTTTTATGGTTATACTCCTTATTTGAAAAAATATAATATTTTAAATAGTTGTGTTGTCAACTTAATGATTGCATATAAGGATAGCAAAGTAAGTATAGGTTATCCAATGTTAGCAGGGAGTTATTAAGTAGAATAAAAATAAAAAAACAATAGTCATTAACTATTGTTTTTTTATTTTATAATTTAGCTAGTACATACCGCCCATGCCGCCCATACCACCGCCAGCTGGACTTACTGGTTCTGGTTCTGGTAAGTCGACAACTAAACTCTCTGTTGTCAGTAGGGTAGCAGCTACGCTTGCAGCATTTTGCAAAGCAGATCTCACAACTTTTGTTGGATCTATTATGCCTTTTTCTATCATGTCTACATATGAGTTGTTCAGTGCGTCATAACCATATGCAGCTTTTGTACCTCTGTTGGTGACAATATTGTTTACAACGACAGCTCCATCTACTCCTGCATTGTAAGCAATTTGCTTTATTGGCTCTTCTAGTGATTTTCTGACAATTTCTGCACCTGTTTTTTCATCTCCGCTCAATGTCTTTGCAAATTTGTCGATATTGGCAACGCATGTCAATAGTGCTACGCCACCACCTGGAACGACACCTTCTTCTACTGCCGCTCTTGTCGCAGCCAAAGCGTCCTCTATGCGTAGTTTCTTTTCCTTCATTTCTACTTCTGTAGCAGCGCCTACATTGATAACGGCAACACCACCAGCTAGTTTTGCAAGTCTTTCTTGTAACTTTTCTTTGTCATATTCGCTTGTAGTTGACTCAATTTGTGCTTTTATTGATTTTATTCTGTCTTTTATATTAGACTTAGCACCTATACCTTCTACAATGGTAGTGTTGTCTTTGTCTACTTTTATCAACTTAGCTTTACCTAAATCAGACAGTTGAACATCTTTTAGCTCCATTCCTGTTTCATCACTTATGACCTTACCGCCTGTCAATATAGCTATATCTTCTAGCATTGCTTTTCTTCTGTCGCCAAACCCAGGAGCTTTTACTGCAACTACATTAAAAGTGCCCCTCAACTTGTTTACTACCAAAGTTGTCAAAGCTTCACCTTCAATTTCATCTGCAATGATTACAAGTTTTAGATGTTGTTGTACGATTTGTTCTAAAAGTGGAAGAATCTCCTGAATGTTTGATAACTTTTTATCTGTTATCAATATGTTTGGATTTTCTAACACTGCTTCCATCTTTTCGGTATTTGTCACCATATAGCTACTTGCATATCCTCTGTCAAATTGCATTCCCTCTA
This sequence comes from Clostridiales bacterium, assembly GCA_031286385.1. Taxonomy (GTDB): domain Bacteria; phylum Bacillota; class Clostridia; order Christensenellales; family Pumilibacteraceae; genus WRGC01. Next base: position 13,192 of record JAITUJ010000033.1, read on the forward strand.
CTATGGTCAAGTTGGTGTCCATTGTCTTTGACTCTTCTACTGTAATTACTCCATCATTGCCAACTTTATCCATAGCGTCCGCTATTAAGTTGCCAACAGTTTGGTCTCCTGCACTTACGGATGCAACTTGCGCAATGGCAGTCTTGCCACTTATAGGTTTAGATATCTTCTTTAAGTCAGCAACGGCTATGTCAGCCGCAGATAAAATACCTTTTTTTACAATCATAGGATTTGCGCCAGCTGCTACATTTTTTAACCCTTCTTTGATGATAGCTTGTGCTAAAACGCAAGCACTTGTAGTGCCGTCACCAGCTACGTCGTTAGTCTTTGTAGAGACTTCTTTGACAATTTGTGCTCCTAGATTTTCAAAAGCGTCTTCCAACTCTATGTCTTTTGCAATGGTGACGCCGTCATTTGTGACAAGGGGAGTCCCAAATTTTTTACCCAGTACTACATTTCGACCCTTTGGACCTAGCGTTATTTTAACTGTATCCACAAGTGTGTTTACACCAGACTCCAAAGCGCGTCTAGCATTCTCGCCTGTTTTTATTTGTTTAGCCATTTATTATTCTCCTAAAAATTTTTTACTATAATTACTCTACTACTGCCAACACATCATTTTGACGCATTATTGTCACTTCTTTACCATCTATTTTAAATTCAGAGCCTGCATATTTTGAGTATAAAACTTTATCTCCAACTTTAAGCTCCATCTTTACATCTTTGCCGTCTACATTGCCACCAGGACCCACTGCAATTACTTTTGCCATGTGCGGTTTTTCTTGTGCTGTCGTAGGCAAGACTATTCCACTTTTAGTTTTTTCCTCACTGTCCAAACTTTGAATTACTATGCGATCAAATAAAGGTTTTATTTTTAATGACATAAATTTCTCCTTTTAATATTTCTACCAATAGCATAATAAAAAAAATAAAACTTGTCAAGTAGTTTGGAATATTTTGTAATGAGAAAAAATAGAAAACACACTAGTAAAATATGGAAAACGGCTTTCACCCTTTGTCAACAAAAAATTCATTAAAAAGTTTATTTGAAAATACACTGCTAAATGCTTGTACAAGTATAAAAATTATTTGTTGTATAAAAAATTTTAATAAGATTTCAGTTATGGTATAATTTAAGGTGAGATTATTGTACAGAAGTCTGATAACAAATGCAGGTATGAATTGCTATATCTAGATGAGAAAGAACTAAGTTATTAAGATATAGTAAAAGGAATCATGGCTTGCTTGGATAGACAAGGGCTTTGAAGTGGAATATATTTGAGTTATTATTTAATTTATTAAAATCAGTTGGGGCAAAATTTATTAAATATGGTTCATCGTAAAATGGAGATAAATTGACATACGCTTAAATTTTATACTAATAATTTTTTGCAAACATAAACACTACTAAGTGCTTTATGTTTGCTTTTTTAAGTATATTTGTAGTATAATATAGAATATTATAAAAGTGAGATTTTATGAAATCAAAAAAAGAAGTATTTGTAGTTTTTGGATTATCAATTATCTTTACAACAATCTATGTTGTTTTATTATTTATAGGGCGAGATGAACTTCAAATTGATAATATCGGGACAATAACTCTGTATACCTTTGTATCAATTTGGTTGTTTTTTTCTATCCCGAGTTATGTGTGGGTCATAAAGAAAGTTGCTGCTGGTAAATCAACTTATCTTGATAATCCCATTCATTACACAGGCGGCTCCTCAATAATGGATAACTTGTTGATGATTATATTTATTCCATTTTTTTTAGCTCCAGTTTTTGGTATAATGTATTATGTGAAAAAAATTAAATGATATGATATTACAGTATAAAATTGTAATTTTTAATTCAAGTTTATTTGGGAGAGTAAGAATGAGCGAAATTTTAAGATACAAACAATACATTTTTTATGAAGAACAAATTGTCATTCTTAGTGATAAATAAATTATAAATGAGAGATTGGTCAAGTAGTGAATTGCAATATAGAAAGGCAAAATTTATTTTACTTACCATTGAAAGTAGAAAGTGAAAATATCCAAAATATAAAAGACTTGCTAAATTAGTTAGCAAGTCTTTTATATTCAAGTGAGGATAGGCATTGTCATTGGTGTAGTGGAGGCGAAAGCTTTTTGGGAAAGTTAAAGTAGGCTAGTATGTGGGACAAGTTTGAAGGAGTATGCGTTTGTAGTGTATAAAACGAACTTTGGTCAAGTCTTAGAGAGGTGTCTATTATCATTAAGAAACTTATACCTGTGGTAGATTTTTTATTGCTATCTGTAAGTATGATGTGTCAAAGAAATTGACAAGTTTGTTTAAAATTTGTTAATTTTTTGGCACTTGCATATTATGAGTGCTAAAAATGCTTGACAGTAAACAATTATTGTAGTATAATTTTATTAAATAAGGTTAAAGTAAAAATGTAATGTAGTGATGCTTAGGAATGATATTTTAAGGTTTAAAATAAATGGAGTTTTTATATGTTATGTCAAAACTGTAATAAAAATCCTGCGACATACCGCAGTATTAAAAATATAAATGGTCAAGTTACCGAAACAGCACTGTGCAATGCGTGTAGGCGCACACTACATGATAACGCTGGTTTAAATAATTTAGCAAAAGATTTGAGTACTTTTGGTTCACTAAATAGTTTTGCTGATTTTTTGAATATGGTGAGTTCAAGTGGTTTGGATAGACCGTCCGATAATGTTCCTGCCATAGTTTGTCCCAATTGTAAGACTACTTTTGCCGAATTTAGAAAATCACTGTATGTGGGTTGTGGGCAGTGCTACTATACATTTTTTGAACAACTCTTGCCTATGTTAGAAACTATTCAGCATGGGATAAGTCATGTTGGAAAGACTCCAAAAGGCAGAGAAATTTTGGATGAGTTGAGAAATCTTGAACAAGAAATAAGAAAAGCAATCGTTATGGAAAGGTATGAAGATGCCATTGTTTTGAGAGAGCAGTTAAATAAGCTGAAAAACAAGAAATGAGGTGTAAGTAATGGACAAGAATATTAAAAATGACATTGTAAGCAGTTGTCGTGTGCGTTTGGCTCGCAACATTGAAGGTGTGCCTTTTAAAGGTGTTCACGGCACACAGGCAGAGGATATAATTTCTAAGGCATACACTACTATTCAAGATACAAAAAAAGGCAATTTTTTGTTGCATCGCATAAAGGACATGGAATTTTTGGATGCAAAGGTATTGCAAGAAAAGAGACTGATATCTGATGACTTGATGCAGAATAGGGAGTATGGTACTGCTGTCATAGATGATTTGGAGCAAGTCAGTGTGATGATAATGGAAGAGGACCATTTTAGATTGCAGTGCATTATGGATGGTCTAAACTTAAAAGAAGCGTACAGTAAGCTTGAAAGCATTGATGATGCTTTGTCAAATAGTTTTGGCTATGCGTACGACTATCGTTTAGGACATTTGACTAGTTGCATAACGAATGTGGGGACAGGAATAAGAGCAGGAGCTTTGCTTTTTTTGCCTGGATTGAGCATCACACAAGATATAGCAAAAGGCATAAATATAGCATCAAATTTTAAAATTGCTATAAGAGGATACTATGGAGAGGGTAGCAGTAATGATGGTTTTTTTTATCAGATAAGTAATCAGTGTACGCTAGGAATGAGTGAACAAGAAATTATTCAATCTGTGACCAATACTATCAATCACTTGGCAGTTGCCGAACTTAAAGCAAGGCAGTATCTTTTAGAGCGTGATAGTGTATCCCTAAAAGACAAAATAGGGCGCGCATATGGTGTGTTGACGCACGCCTATACGCTGACTACAAAAGAGTTTATGACACTTATTGCATTGGTCAAATTAGGAGTCCATTTGGGACTTGTAAAATTTAAAGAGCCCAATAAAATTGATAAGCTTATCACAGACTGTCAACCTGCCAGCATAATTGCTTTAAGTGGCGGAAAAGATGCAGCTGAGCGTGATGTTTTTAGAGCAAAACTAGCTGCAAGAGTATTGAAAAGCTAATAAACAAGCGTAGATTTAAAATTGAAATAATATAAGGAGAAATATTATGATGAAGTTCCCCATATCAGATGGAGTGCAAAAGGTACTAAAAGCGTCGCAAGAAGTAGCTGCCAAATATAGCAGTGGGGAGATAGGCACAGAGCACATACTGTATGGACTTACCGCGACAGATTGTGCTGCTTGTGCTATTTTAAAAGAAGTTGGCATTCACAAAAGTGCAATGGATATGCTATTTAAACAGTCTTTCAATGCAGTGTCTATAGTAGGTCAAGTGGACTTGACAGATAGAGTGCGTACACTTTTTTTTAATGCTCACAAGTTGTCACAAACACAAGGCAATGGCATTGTAACGCCCGAACATTTGCTTTACTGTCTACTGCAAGAAATTGGTAGTATGGGTCATCATATTTTAAAAGACAGTGGCGTTGATTTGTCTTATATATCTCAAAGATTAAATGCTATCTTTGGTGGTTCTAATAATGTGGATTCTATTAAAAATCACACATTACCTGGACAGTTGCAAGAACTTGGCAGTGATGTCACTCAAAAGGCGAGAGATCACAAAATTGATCCGATTATTGGCAGAAAGGATGAGATAGATAGGATTGTGCAAATTCTTTGTCGCAAAACAAAAAATAATCCCGTATTGATTGGTGAGCCTGGTGTAGGTAAGTCTGCTGTCATTGAAGGTTTGGCAAAAGCCATTGTTGAGGGCAATGTTCCCGAAATTTTAAAAGATAAAATTATTTTTAGTTTGGATTTGGGTAGCCTTATGGCGGGAACAAAGTACCGTGGAGCACTAGAAGAAAAACTTAAAAATGCCATTGATATCATAAAGGAGCAGTCAAACATCATCATTTTTATTGATGAAATTCACACATTGGCTCAAGCGGGCAGTGAAAAGGGAGAAGTAGCTCCTGCCGATATGTTAAAACCATATTTAGCGAGAGGAGAGTTGCAAACCATAGGAGCAACGACACTAGATGAATACCGAAAATATATAGAAGCAGACAAAGCTTTAGAAAGGCGTTTTCAGCCTGTGATGATAGAGCCACCTAGTGCAGAGCATACTATTGACATATTGAGAGGGTTGAGGGAAAACTACGAAGCTTTTCACAAAGTTAAGTTGAGTGATGAGGCCATAGTAGCAGCCGTTAATTTGAGTGACCGTTATATTGCTGATAGGTTTTTGCCAGATAAAGCCATCGACTTGATTGATGAGGCTATGTCTGCTGCCAAAGTTAGCAGCACAGTTGCACCACCTGATATCAAACAATTGACAGAAAAAATAAAAGAATATGAGGAAAAAAAGCGTGAGGCACTATCTCATGACGACTATGAGGCGGCTGCAAAGTTTAGGGATATTCTAAAACAGACTACGGATAAAATCAATGAAATAAGGTTAGCTTGGAGTAAAGAAAATGAAAAGCAATCAACACAGATAAGCGCAGAGAACATAGCTAGTATAGTAGCGAAGTGGACCAAAATACCCGTTCAAAAATTGACGGAATCTGATAAGGAGCGATTGAGTTTACTAGAAAAGTATTTGCAAAATAGAGTGATAGGTCAAGATAACGCTTGTACAGCTGTTGCAAAAGCAGTGAGAAGGGCGAGAGCAGGTTTGAAAGACCCCAACAGACCAATTGGTTCGTTTATGTTTTTAGGACCTACTGGTGTAGGTAAGACAGAGTTGACAAAAGCGTTGAGTGAGGCATTGTTTGATAGTGAAAATAATATTATTAGACTTGACATGTCAGAATATATGGAATCTCATAGTATATCCAAACTAATAGGGAGTCCTCCTGGATATGTCGGTTTTGGTGACGGTGGTCAACTTACAGAGCAAGTGAGAAGAAAGCCTTACAGTGTTGTACTTTTTGATGAAATAGAAAAGGCACATCCAGATATATACAACAGTTTGTTGCAAATAATGGATGATGGGCAGTTAACAGATGCGGCTGGCAGAAAAGTCAGTTTTAAAAATACTATTGTAATACTTACATCAAATGCCGGAGCTGATGAGCTGAAAAATACTGCAAAAACAATAGGGTTTGGAGCATCAAGTGGAGAAGTAGATCAGAAAAAGACAGCAGAAATTTTGACAAATGCACTCAAAAAGCGATTTAAACCAGAGTTTGTAAACCGCATAGATGTCGTTGCAATATTCAATCATTTGACAAAAACAGATGTGGAAAAAGTTGCACACCTAATGCTGCGTAAAGTACAAATAAAGTTGAATGAAAAAAATATGACTCTTAAAACCACAAGGCAGTGCCTAGACTGGCTTGTATCGAACGGCTATGACCCAGAATACGGTGCGCGACCATTGAGGCGACTTATAGAGCAAACAATAGAAGACAGTATAGCAGAAGAACTCTTGTTTGGTAGGCTAAATGAGGGCAGTACAGTAATTGTTGACATTGTAAATGGTAAAGTGGTGTTTAAGTAAATAGTTTATTTTCAAAGTAAATAGTTTCCATTTGAGTCATGGGCATTCAAAATTAGTTGACAAATATTTTCTTTTGTAATATAATGTTATCTAAATTCGCTTGGATTAGGTTCTTTAAATTCACAATGTGATACCTAAAATTCCAGCGTAATCTTTTTTAGGAGTAATACAATGTACGCAATAATAAAGACAGGGGGCAAACAGTATAAGGTTGCCAAAGATGATATTTTACAAGTAGAAAAGCTTGAAGGGAAATCAGGGGATAAGATAGAAATAGATACTTTAATGGTTTCTGGTAAAGACGGTGCTATTGACATGAGCGTTAAAAGTAAAGTAAAAGCTCAAATCTTAGAACAAGTCAAGGATAAAAAAATTGTGGTTTATAAATATAAACCGAAAAAGAACATTAGAAAAAAACAAGGACACAGACAGCCACACACCAAAATTAAAATATTGAGTATATAAATGACGACGGTCAAGATAGGTAGACAAAATAAAAATATAGTGAGTCTGCACAGTTTTGGTCATACTGAATTTGATGTGCAAGGACAGGATATTGTGTGTGCAGCATTGTCTAGTATTATACAGACAGCAGCATTGGGATTGATGCAAGTTGTTGGTATTGACATAGGGTTGGTTAGGGATGACAATAAAGGTAAGTTGAGTTTTAGTTTGCCAAGTTTAAGTGAAAGTGATAGATTAAAAGCTAATTGCATACTGGACACAATGTTATTGGGTATTGCTGACTTGCATGACACATACAGTGATTTTATTGAGCTCATTGTAAATTGACATAATTTTGGGCAATAAACTTAGTCATAATAGAAATAAATTTTTTAAGAGTAAATTTTTAAGGTGAAAAAAATGAAAGCGAATTTCAAAATAAACATACAGTTATTTGCATCCAAAAAGGGTGTAGGTTCTACTCGCAATGGTAGAGAATCTGAATCAAAGCGACTTGGAGTGAAAAGAGCAGATGGACAGGTTGTTTTGGCTGGCAACATCTTGATGCGTCAACGCGGTACAAAGATGCATCCGGGCAATAATGTAGGCATTGGTAAAGATGACACACTCTTTGCATTGGTTGATGGTGTAGTTAAGTTTGAACGAAAGGATAAAACAAGAAAGAAAATTAGTGTTTATCCAAAAGCTAAAAATGTTAAAGTGATAAAAAAAGCTAAGTAATGCATGCAAGTTCAAAAATTGCCTTTTTTTAATGTAAGGCACACTTTACAGTGTGGGCAGGTTTTTAGGTATTTTGAAAGTTCAAAAGATGTGTACTGCGTGATTTCTACGGATAAGTCTTGCCTTTTAAAACAGAACAGTCAAAGTGTTGAAATTTATACAGATGATGTAGAGTACTTTGTAAACTATTTTGATTGTAGTACAGACTATCAAAATATTGAGGGTGTTCTATCAAATTTTAGTGAACTTTGTTTGGCTATTGAGTTTTGTAGAGGTCTAAGAATACTCAAACAAGATTTATTGGAAACAATTGTAAGTTTTATTATTTCTTCCAATAACAATATAGGCAGAATAACAAAGTCTCTCAATGCCCTGTGTGAGTCATATGGTCAATGTGTCCGTATTGATATAGATGGTGATAAGCAGAGTTTTTATACATTTCCCAATTTACAAAGCCTCTGTCAAGTATCAAAAAAGGAATGGATTGAGTTTGGTTCTGGTTATAGAGCGGACTACTTGATGTATACTGTTAGAAAGTTGTCTGATAGTGATATATTGAGTGAACTTATAAAATTGGATTATGATTTAGCTTACAAAAAGCTTTTGACTTTAAAAGGAGTGGGACCAAAAGTTGCAAATTGTATTGCACTTTTTAGTCTAGGGCATAGAGGGGGCTTCCCTGTTGATACCTGGATATTCAAAAGTTTACAGACAAGAGAGTTGGATACAAAGCAAAAAGTGCATGATTTTTATACGCGTAGATATGGCAATTTGAGTGGATATGCACAACAGTATATATTTTATTTTAATAGAGAAAAATAGAGGGTTAAAACTATAAATGACATTCTTATTGATAGCCAATCAATCTACACTTTTAGAACAATTTCTTAAACTTTTTTTAGAGTTTAATGTAATAGCTTTGGAGCTTTTGTTGATGGGTCTGTTATTAGTAGTTTTTGATTTTGACAAGTCAAGTGATAAACGGCTATCTATCATAGGTTATTTGTTTATTATCGCTGGGTTTGTGTTGAGGGTAATTGATGACAGTACATTCTTTATGAGTTTTGTTTTGGTATTGTTAATTTGTGCCGTATTGATGCTGTCTTTTGTAGCCGTGACGCTAAAAAGCAAGAAGGCGTGGTTTATAAAAGCTTCTACATTGTCTGTAAATTTGGAAATTTCTGATTCTTCTGTAAGTTACAGTTTTTTAGTTGGGAGTGAGGGAGAAACCATAACAGATATAAACCCGCAAGGGCACATATGTATAAAAGACATAAACTTTTTTGTAACCAGCAATAAAGCTAAAACTATTCAAAGAGGAAAGCGTGTGGTCGTGTTGAGTGTAGAGAGAGACAGAATTTTTGTAGAAGAGTTGATTCCAGAAGATGTAGTTTGATACAAAGGTACAGCAATCATTTTTTATTATGATAAAAAATGCTAGACTTTTTTATCAATTTATGGTATACTAGCAAAAATATATAAGCCGAAGTGGTGAAATGGTAGACGCGGTGGACTCAAAATCCACTACCCTCAAAAGTGTGTCGGTTCGAGTCCGACCTTCGGCACCACATATAACTGGCAAAAAGTCGTATCTTTATGATGCGACTTTTGATTCTAAAAATATTGTTTTATATTAATTTCTTTGCAGTTTCTAAAAGACATTGCAGTTTCTAAAAGACATTGAGTTGGATAAGTCAATCAGATATTTTAAAAATACAGGTACATTGAGGCTAAAATTTTATGTTTAATTTTACAAAAAATACTAAAATATTCAAAAATACTTCAAAATATTCAAAAATATTCAGAAACTTTTTACATAAAATTATGTTATACTAGAAGTAGCTTTTTTGTTTAATTTTAGTGTCAAAAAACATTTGTGTGGCATATATATATCTTGACATTGAATATGTCAAAGGAGTATTTATGAAAACATTCGTTTTAAAGCACTGGCAAAGACTGCTTATTTTTGCACTAGTACTGATATTGCCACTGTCAGCTTTGTTGGTTGCTACCAATACAACCAAAGCAAGCGCACAAATCATCAACAATCAAGCAAATTATCAGACGATAACGGACAATCGCTTTGACAATTTAGACTTGGGAACAAGTTTTGATGAAAGTATTTTTACAGAAGAGGAAATGCAAGCTCTAAATAAAGTTGCACAGTCAGTTACTAATAATTTGCAAGTATATGCGCAAGAGTTGTTGCAATTGGTCGACAAGATTGAGAATGGAGATTTGAAGTTTGATGAGCAAGGACAATTGTTAATTGACGAATTGCAACGGGTATCCATACAGCAGGGTGGAGTATATTTTGATTGGAGTGAAGTAATGGAGATTGCAACTTTTTGTGCATATAATGGTGATAAAATAGGCGCAGCTATTGACTGGATTGTAGGTGCAGTTTGGGTAGCAATTGGCTGGATACCAGTGGTAGGACAAATAATTGCATTAGGATTTCAAATTTGGTTTTATACAAATATATTTTTACTAACTATTGCTTTTATTGATGCTAGTTATCAAAGAAGTGGTGTACTTATATTTTTTGAGTTAAAGTATGTTTGGTTTGTCCCAGTAGGTGTTTTTATTGGGCATAGGATTCAATAGTTAAAATGAAAGATAAATTGAAGTGTTATGAAAATCTAAAAACGCAAAATTTTGATACAGTGAAACGATTGAGTTTCTTTTGTTTTATGGTTCAAAGCAAATGTTTGTTTGTCGTATTATTGTCACTATTTTTAATAAAAGTTTCTATGCTGAATGTTCTATGGTTGGCAATTTTGATATCCATAATATCATGGTCATTTTGGGTAGCAATATCGTTTTTTAGATACAAAATGTACTATAATGATGAAAAGAAAATTTGGTTTGCTTTGATATCTTTATTGCCAAGTTTAATAGTATCTGTAATATATATTTCAATTTTTTTTCATAGTGACACAAAGTCAGAAGAACTAATAACGCAATTTGTATTTTTATATTTTCTATCTTTGTTGTATAATGGACTACTAAATGGATTAATAGATAATAAAATAAGGAAGTACAGAAAAATACAGAAGAATGTGCAGAAATTACTATGAATAAACTTAACAATTTTCAAACTATTTATTTAGTTTGAAGTTGTTTTTAATTTAAAATAATATTAAATTTTATCGTAAAAATATTTGAAAAATTTATAAAAATGTGTTATAACATTAAGAGATGTATAGTTTGCAACAGTATTTACTGTTGAGTTTGGATTTGGCGGTACTATATATAGAGATTATTATTGGAGAATTTAATGAAAGATTGCAAGGATAAAAAAGAAAAAAAGAATTTTATCGTAGTTTATTTTTTGTTCTTGCTATGTGTACATTTGCTTTTATTTTACGATTGATTATTGCTTTTTCTTTTTCTATTAATTATGATGATAAAAAAGGTAATTT
>JAITUJ010000081.1 GCA_031286385.1 Clostridiales bacterium
AAATAAACTACGCTGGTCATGTATCAATTTTGTCACCATAAATGTACACGCCTTGTACCTGTATATTTTTGTCTTTTGACAACGCTTTACCAGAGTGTGTGCGGTCTTGTATTACAATGTCTTCTGTACTGAAATTTGACAGCAAATTGTCTTGATTGCAAAGAACAATTTTGTATGGCTCTTTTACACTAGAAGCAAATACCAATTCTTTACCCAATTTTTGGTTAAATTGCATAAGCCTTATGCCTTTTCGATATCTAGCCGTCATATCAATTTGTGAGATGATCACACGCTTTGCAAAAGACTTATCTGTTACAACAATGACTTCGCCATCGCCGTCAACTTGAGTTATCAATATACAGTAATCGTCACTTGTCAAAGATATCCCTTTAACACCCACGCTCAATCTACCCTGCAAAGGGACATCACTGCTGTCTGCGTGCAAACACATGCCTAACTTTGTCACAAAAAGAAAACTATTGTTCTTTTTTTCTTGCTCTATGCTGATTAAGCGGTCATTCTCTTTTAATTTTATTGCTTGAAAGCTTGCTTTTGCTACGCTGTATTCACTCCATGCAGTGCGCTTTACCATGCCATCTTTGGTAAAAAACAACAAGTTTCCTTTTAAGTTGTCACTGTCAATGGTAAAAATTTTAACGATTCTTTCTTGTTTTGGAGCATCTGACACTAAGTTGCTTAGACTTCCACCTTTTTCTCTCCATCGTCCTTCTGTAATAGAGTTAGAGTCAACTCTATATGCATTTCCCATGCTACCAAAAATTAAAATCTGTTGCGTGCTGTTTGCCAGTATCAAATTGTTGCAAACTTCATTTTTTGTTGTATTTACGCTAAATTCCCTAGTGGCCATAGTAAAGTTCTTTTTCAGCATGCGCTTTATATTTCCCAACGAATTAACGGCTATTACATAGTCTTCAATGGGCTTGACATCATCAAAAGAGGGAACTTTATAGTCGTCAATAGACTGCAAAATTATTGATCGTCTACTCTCTTTATAGTCTTTTCTAAAAGTCAAAAGCTCGGTCTTTACTAAATCCATTTGCAGTGCCTTTGATTGAACAATAGCGGTAAGTCGGACAATTAGAGCCTTTATATCTGCCAATTCTTTTTCTAGCTTATAAATCTCTAAATGTGTCAATCTAGCCAAACGCAAATCTAAAATGGCCTGTGCTTGCCTTTCACTTAAATCAAATCTCTTTCTCAAACTTTCCCTAGCAATGGACACAGACTGACTTGATTTTATAATTTTTATAACTTCATCAATGTTTTTTACGGCTATTACTAGACCTTCTAAAATATGCTCGCGCTCTTTTGCCTCATTCAACTCAAATTTTGTACGGCGCAAAATTATGTCTCTTTGGTAATTTACATAGTAAACTATAATATCCAACAGACCCATTTGCTGTGGCTTGCCGTCAGCAATGGCTACTGTATTTATACTGTAATTTGTACTAAGTTGAGTAGATTTAAACAAAATTTTTAAGATTGCTTTTGCATCAGCATCTTTTTTCAACTTGATAACGCCGCGCATACCATGCCTGTCTGATTCGTCTGTAATGTCAATTATACCCATCAACAGACCTTTTTTTTCTTCCCTAAGGTCATTTATACTTTCCAATAGTGCTGCTTTATTAACTTGGTAAGGTAGTTCGTCAATGACAATCAACCGCTTGTCATTATCACTATTTTCTATATGACACTTAGCACGCAAAATAATCTTACCCTTGCCAATTTCGTATGCTTTCTCCAATTCACTGGTTATAATATAGCCACCAGTGGGAAAATCAGGCCCCTTTATAATTTTCATTAACTGTGACAGTTTTATTTTGGGGTTTTCTATATAAGCTATGACGCCGTCAATGACTTCTGTTACATTGTGTGGTGGTATGTTAGTGGCTAAACCAACGGCAATACCCGAAGAACCGTTCACCAAAAGATTGGGAAAGCGACCGGGCAACATTTCTGGTTCTGTAGTCGTATCATCAAAATTGCAAGTCCAACGAACAGTGTCTTTTTCTAAGTCACGCAATAATTCCAAAGCAAGCGGACTAAGTCTAACTTCTGTGTATCTCATTGCAGCAGGTGGATCTCCATCGACATTGCCAAAGTTTCCGTGGCCATCTATCAGTATATTATGCATGACAAAAGGTTGTGACATTCTCACCATGGCATCATATACAGACTTATCACCATGTGGATGGTACTTACCCAAACAGTCACCCACAATTCTCGCTGATTTGCGATGTGGCTTGTCTGGTGTGATACCCAACTCATACATACTATACAAAATGCGCCTTTGCACTGGTTTTAATCCATCTTCTACTCGTGGCAAGGCTCTATCCAAAATAACATGCTCACTGTAAGGCATCATGGAGGAATGCATTACCTCCATCATAGTTCGTTCTATTATTTTTTCTTGTAATGTATCTTTGACTTTCTCCAATTTTTATCCCCAAATATTTTTATCTCGTCAAGCTTTATAGCTATAAATTCACAGCAATTTATAAAAATTTATCTTGTTTTATTTTTGTTTCAAGTTCACTAGATTTAAGCAAATCCCTGATTTCTGTCAGCAATTTATCGGTCATGTTTACTGTGTTCAAATTTTGCTCTGAAACTTTTGCTTGTCCCTCTGACTGCAAACTTTGACACTTCTTGCAATCATAAAGCTCCAACTCGTCATTTATTGATTTTTTATTTAACCCTTTTGATTTTAATTCTACCTTCAATTTGTTTCTATCCTCATCAAATTTCTTTTTTACTTCATCTACGCCTTCATTGATTCTTTTTTGTATAAAAACAAAGAGTTTGAATATTAAGAAAATAGAAAATGCTATCAATAAAAAGTCAATGATAGTTTGAATAAAAGCTCCATAATTGAGAGCATTTTCGTTGCTTATCAAAATACCACCATCGTAAACGGCTTTCTTTAATATCCATTTCCAATCTTTAATGGATTGTCCTCCAAATAAAAAGGCAAGAAATGGCATGATGATGTCATTAACCAAACTAGTAATGATTCGTCCAAAAGATGCACCTATACTGATTCCCAATGCCAAACTTATGACATTGCTCTTGACAATCAAATCTTTGAAATCTTTAAGAAATTTATTCATAAAATTTTACCTAAAATTATCGGACAGCTAACAAACACTATTGATAAAAGTATCAATTTTATTAAAGTTAGCATTTTCTATGATGTACGCCTTGCGCAAATCTATTGCATCTCCCATAAGTGTAGATACAATTTTTTCTGCAATTGCAGCATCCTCAATAGTAACTCTAATGAGCATGCGTTTTTTGGGATCCATAGTAGTATCCCATAGTTGTTCACTATTCATTTCTCCCAAGCCTTTGTAGCGCTGAACAAAAGCACCTCTACCTATTCTCTCTTTTGCATCATTCATCTCATCATCATTGTAAACATACTCTAACTTGTCCTTGCGATGAACTTTATAAAGTGGAGGCATGCCAATGTACACGTGTCCTTCATTTATCAAGTCTTTCATATATCTAAAAAAGAATGTCAAAAGTATAGCTCTTATATGTGCACCGTCCTGGTCAGCATCAGACAGTATGACAACTTTGTGATAATTGAGTTTCTCTAAACTGAAATCTGACCCTATACCACAACCCAAAGCGGAAATTATCGTTCTAATCTCTTCATTCATCAACACCTGGTCTATGCGTTTTTTCTCTGCATTGAGCGGTTTACCTCTCAAAGGCAGTATTGCTTGAAAAAACCTATCTCTCGCTTGTTTAGCTGTTCCACCAGCACTGTCTCCTTCTACAATAAACAACTCATTGCTTTCTGCTTTTTTACCTGTACAGTTTGACAACTTGCCTACTAGATTGAAGTTTTCTATGCTATTTTTTAGCCTTATACTTTCCTTTTCTCTCCTTGCAGCCTCTCTCACACGGGCAGCCAACATAGCTTTTTTTATTATCGTTTCACAGACTGATTTATTTTCATTTAAATACTTTGACAGATGTTCTATCACCAAGCTTTCCACAGCCACTTTAGCAGCGGGATTTCCAAGTTTTGTCTTTGTCTGTCCTTCAAATTCCACATTTTGCATCTTAACTGACAAAACAGCAGTCAAACCCTCTCTAAAATCCTCTCCTTGCAAGATCGGATCTTTTTTACTTATGCCCAAACCTAATTTTTTTGCTTGGTCTTGCAATTCTTTTGTCAGAGCGGACTTTAACCCTGTCAAATGTGTCCCTCCCTCCACAGTAGGAATGTTGTTTACATAGCTGAAAATATTTTCTGTGTATGCATCTGTGTATTGCATGGCAAGTTGAATCCAAACGCCGTCCTTTGTACCTTCTATCATAATAGGCTCGGGGTGAGAGGACACTTTTGTTTCG
>JAITUJ010000050.1 GCA_031286385.1 Clostridiales bacterium
TCTGGTGTGAGTGACTTTGTGATGGGAGATGAGATAGCGGTGCTGGCGACAGCCAATCAGACAGCGACAGCTAAGTTTGTAGACACAAATTTGCCATGGGTGTTATTGATGCTAGGAGGAGCGACACTTGTAGTGTTGTCACTGATATTGATGAGTAGAAAGATTAGAGAGTAGTGAGGTAATCATCAACTACTGTTATATAATAGGTTTGTAACATAGATTACAAGCCTATTATTCATAATTTTAGGATTAAAAAAAGGTTCGTGACTTAGGTTACGAATCTTTTTTTATTTTGTAGGAGGAATTATTAAATGGTAACATCAAGTACAGAAAAAACAAATGGTTGCTTGGATTTGGTATTGTTGTTGCGTTTTCATGATATTGATACAAAATTGTGCAAGGAGGCTATTTTGTCTACACTAGAACAAAAGATAATTCAAGCAAGGAATAGTAAGCAGATGATAAAACTAGCAAGATTATAGCTATAGTCATGTGTAGAAATATTGAGTGGAATGGACAGCGTGCGTAAACTCTCTAAGATAAATGAAATGCAATTATGTGTCCACTACCAAGTTGAAGTGTGGAAGTAAAAAGTAATGTGAAAGCATTGCTTTTTTGCTATATTTATGGTATAATTTGTAGAGTGAACAAGACAAAAGACAGCTTAAAATTTTATTAGCTCGTCGTCTAAGTCTTGCCTTACCACTATCTTTCTTCTTTCTCTGTGTCTAATATACTATTGTTTTCTTGTTCTAAATGACCCATAATATCTTGCCTAACTAGTGTTCTTATATGTCACCTAGATTACCTAAGTGACAAGATGTATGTAATGGTTATTTTAGACACAGAGAAAAAAGTGTAGGGAAGTGGAGCGTATTGCAGTGATAAAAGAAAATGGTATTATCTACTATTCTCGCAGTCATCGTATTTGGGTTGTGAATTGAATTTGGTTGATGTATTAGTATGATTAGACACGAACAAGTGAGCCATGCTAAACTCACGTCCTATGTTAGTGACAACACAATCTCGCATACAAGAGTTGAGCCAAGAGTGTTGCTTAATTAGCTCGCCAATTAAATAGTATATGTCAATCATAGGCAAGGGCTTTTTTGATTGATAAACGCTACCTTGACGCCACTCGAAACCATTGTCTAACATAAATTGCTTGATGTCTAAATAACCTTGACGCCAATTAGCGTTATGGTAATGTTTAGGTAATTCATCAGGTGTGGTGATTAAGTCAAAAGCGATTTGTTTTCTTTGGTTTGCCATGAAATTATCTCCTAAATTTATATTGCAAAAAGATGAGGCTTTTTAGAATAGTATAACTCTAAAACATTGCCACTTTCTGCGCCATCCTCTTCATCTAAAAAGTCCCATTTTGTAAAATGTGAAAGAATGCCTAAATCAGCAATATTTAATTGCCCAAGCATTAAAGCACCACAAGGGTCTTTACTTTCATAATGTAAAACAAAAGGGTCATTACTTTGATTGGTTAGTTTACCACACCTATTGTCATAGGCTTTGTCACAAAGTTCATGGATTTGTTGAATTTTGTCTTGTGATAAGTCTTTTTTAAGTGTAATAATTGATTTATACATTTGATAATCTCCTATATAATAGTATAGCACAAAATATTGAAAATGTCAAAGCAGCATTACAAAAAAACAAAATAAAATAAAAAAGGAGAAAGTCAAAGTGACTATCAGTAATAAGAAATAAAGAAAACTGCTTATAGTCACTGCTAAATTTTTAGGCAAAAATAATTTTTGCCGTTAATGTCGAAAAGCAAGTTTCCAAACTTTTAGCCAAATTTTTTCCTTGAAGATTGCAACAGTTTTTAAAAAAGCAATCTTACATGGTTTTATAAGTAGCAACATCTCTATGCGAGACAACTGCAAAAGTTTTGCAAGAGGGATACCGTCAAGTACGCTAAGTGCAGTATTTCCCTTTGTGTCTAACTTTATGTGTGATGGATACTGTGATAAACAGCAGTCAATGGGCATACCCATAGGTCACAATGCCTATCCCGTATTTTTAGATTTTTTTAAGAGAGATGACAGGTATACCAATTCTAACATGATGATAGTAGGCAAGTCAGGTGGAGGTAAATCTTATGCTACCAAGCACTTGCTAGCCAATTTTATAGCCGATGGTTGTAGAGTATTTGTATTAGACCCTGAAAACGAGTATAGTAAATTGGCACGCAACTTAGGTGGTAGAGTGATAGATGTAGGGCAAGCAACAGAGGGACTACTAAATCCTTTTCAAATGACGGTATCTTTAAAAGATGAGATTGATGAATACGATGAAAAACACAACAACACTAGTTATTATGTATACCTACAATTTTTAGAGAGCTTTTTTCGTATCATCTTTGACGGACTGACATCTGATGCCTTTGAGTATCTCAACAAGATATGTGTAGATATGTATAAAGAAAAAGGCATTACACCAAAGACAGACATAGCTAGATTAAAGCCAAAAGATTTTCCCATTTTTGATGACTTGTATGCGTTGATAAAATCAAAGCTCACTAATGAACAAATACCAGCACAAAAAGCAATGCTTACAAAGTTAGAGATGTATGTATCTAAGTTTTCGACAGGAGGACGCAATTCTGCTCTGTGGAATGGTTACAGCACAATTGAGTTTGATGAGCAATTTGTAGTATTTAATTTTCAAGGATTATTAGCTAACAAAAACAATGCTATATCAAACGCACAAATGTTGCTAGTACTCAAAATACTTGACAATGAAATTATAAAGAACATGGACTACAACAGAGCTACAAACTCGATGAGAAGAATAGTAGTGACGATAGACGAGGCACACACTTTTATTGATCCAAAGTATCCAATAGCGTTAGATTTTATGAAAGAAACGGCAAAGCGTATTCGTAAATATAACGGCATGCTGCAAGTGATTACACAGAACATCAAGGACTTTGGAGGACAGAATGCAGAAGTTGCGATTAAGGCAAGTGCAGTCATCAATGCATGTCAGTATTCTTTTGTTTTTGGACTTAACCCAAGTGACATGCATGACCTAGTGGAGCTTTATAGAAAGTCATGTCCTATCAATGACATAGAGGCAGAGGACATAGCCAATGCAGGCATGGGAGAGTGCTTTTTGATTACTTCACCACAAAACAGAAGTAGCATAAAAATCGTAGCTACCCAACAAGTAGTCGAATTATTTGGTTAAGTAGTATTTAGGGACGGGAGAAAAAAGTAAACAGGAGTGAGTTATATTACAGATTGTACTAATAGTCGTATTGTTGTTGACATTGGCAGCATTGGCATTTTGGGTAGTTAGGCGAAGTAATCTAGCAGAAAAGTCCATGCAGAATTCTGATTTAGAAAATACAAGATGGGCAAAGGATAGAGAGATTAATGTACGATGTAAGAGAGTAGAGTTTAGTGGCTTAGGCAAAGTTGACGATGGCATTGTGGTGAGAGCAATGGGCAAGAGAAGTATTTTGCATGGTGAACGACTGCAAATCAATTTAGCAAAGCCTATTCATACGCTTATTGTGGGAGCCTCTGGCTCTGGTAAGACTAGTACCTTTGTGTCCCCTAGTATTGAGATTTTGCAAAGGACAAAGAGCAAGCCTAGTTTAATCATAACAGATCCAAAAGGAGAGTTGTACTCTCAACACAGTCAAGGACTTAGAAATTGTGGTTATACCGTGCAAGTGATAAACTTGCGAGAGCCGTACAAGTCTACTAGATGGAATTGCTTGTCAGTGGTATGGGACAAGTACGAGCTATCTAAAAATAGCAAGGTAGAACACAATGGAGGAAGTTACTTTTTTGACAACAAGAAGTACCAGTCATTAGCGTTAGCTGAAATTGCAAGGCAATCAAAGTCCCAAACACTCATAGATGAGTGTTATGAAGACTTAAACGAGATAGCAAGTGCTTTGTGTCCAAGTAGTCCGCAGGAGAAAGATCCGATATGGAGAAGTGGAGCCAAGAGCTTTATACATGGAATGTTGCTAGCCATGTTGGAAGATAGCGATTTAGGTATGATGACTAAGTCACTGTATACCTTTGGCAGCCTATACAGCCAGCTATCCAAATACATGCAAGGGGAGTGTGAGGAGCTGCACAAGTATTTTGCCTTGCGAGTTAATACCAGCAAGTCCATAGGCTTAGTCAACCAGGTTTTGCAAAGTCCACCTAACCAGATGAAAAGTTATATGAGTAGTGTAATGGACGCTATGCAAATATTTGCAGACAATGGAGTGTGTGCATTGACTAGTGAGAATGAGATAGACTTTGCGTCCTTTGACGAAGTACCCACTGCTCTTTTTTTAATAATACCCGATGAGAGGACAACAAGGTACAAACTAGCCACCATGTTAATCAATAAAATATACCAAGAGTTGGTATATAAGGCTAATGAAAATCTTAACAGTGGTAAGGTACAAAACATAGCAAGCCTGCAACGAAACTTATACTTCCTAATTGACGAGTTTGCCAATTTACCACAGATAGAGAATATGGATACCAAGATAACAGCAGCCCGTAGCCGCAAGATATGGTTTGTGCTAATTATACAAGCATACTCACAACTAGACAAAGTGTACGGTAAAGACACCGCCAATACCATTAAAGGTAATTGTGACATTAATATGTATATAGGGAGTACGGATCAAGATACCTTAGAGCAGTGGAGCAAAAAGATAGGGAATAAGAAGATAGCAACTAAGTCGATGTCAAGGAGTGGAGGAAATCACGGTAGTGTTAATGAGAGTTTTAGTGTTACGACAAGACCGCTGATGTATCCAACAGAGCTAAGCGTACTTAACAGTAATGGTAAGTATGGTAATACCATAGTGCTACTTCGAGGAGACAAACCAATTAAGTCAAAGTTTATTCAAGCACACACTGCAACAAGACAATGGACATTGTCACTGCAAGACACGCAAGTGCAACAGACTAGATTGTACAAACTATTAGATTTTGATTATGACTTTAAGACACGCAACAGCGAGGTAGAATTTGGGATAGAGATAGGAGAGATAGTGTTAGACACAAGAGAAAATGATAATACGCTTACCTTCAAAGCTAGTCAAATTGCCTATGAAGAGCATGACTTGACCCAACTGCCTGATACTGACAACTTAGACTTCTTAATACGCTTTGGCATAGACATCACGCTAAGTGAATTTGAGATATTGTCTGCTCTCAATGATAAACTCACCCAAGCCAAACAGAAAAAGAGATTGACAATACTAGCAGATCTCATAGCTGCTAAGTTTAGGTACCTTGCTATTGTTGAAGGTAGTAACTGATATTTTTAGGTATTGACAACTTTTTTGATATTTTGCATAAAATATTAGTACAAAGTATTGACATATGATAAAAAATGTGTTATAATGCTTGTATTGATCCTACTCAATGAGTAATCATTGGGATGCTCTATGATTTGGAGCTATACCCTCTCTTAATTGTGGAGGGGCTTTTTTTATGGAGTTTACAGATGGTAGAGTTTGGTGTGTATACGCTGACACAAGAATATATAAACAAATATAGCAGTATAGAACATATCTGTTTTATCCGTGAAAAAGATTATCTCCGTTGCACATCTTGTAACAAAGACAAACGCTGGGCTATATCATTGCACAAATGCTCAATGGTTTAGGTATAAAGATGGTAAAACCTTTTGAAAATATGACAAGGGGGTTGCTAAATGGCAAGCACACAGCAGATAAAAATAGTAGTCGTTGATGGGGGCAAAGCAAGTGGAGCAATGTTTGGAGGTGGTGGCGGTAGTGGAGTTAAAAGTGAACCAAAGTACTTATACGATTCTTTGATGAATTCAAAACGCAAAAACCCTAACTACAAGAGTAATTCATTAGCCAAAGTGTTGAATTGGAATCAGAATTTGAGAAATAAAATGTCAAAAACTTTTTCGCCAACAACAATGATGGCAGTAGGATATGGAGTAGACTTAGCTAAGCAAGTGGCAAGCAGTGCAATCAGCTACTATGTAAGTGACATAGGCAGGCGTACAGGAGATAGCAATTACCAAGCAATGGTCAACCGCCGTATAGAGCAAAGCATGGACATAGCAAGCTATTTTACTTCAGCTTTAGGTGGAGCTGCCGCTGGTGCAATGGTAGGCGGACCTTTTGGTGCAGTAATTGGTGCAACCGCAGGGCTTGCTACCACTGCTATCTCACAGGGATATAAGTACGCTGAGCGTGAACGAAGTTACAGACACGAGATGTTTCAACAAAACAATAGCCAAAACTACAACCTAATGAGATATGGCAACCAATTAACTAATGGGAGATTGAGATAAAATAATGCAAATTCAAATATTAAATCGCAAAGCAACTGATGGAGATTATTACCCAGTTCACATGAGTGATGGAAAACGGTTGACAGTGCGAGTAAAAATAATACAAAAAGATAACGACACAAAACACATAGAGTTTTGGTCGGTAAATATGACTGAAAAATACAATGATGGGATATATCACAGTGATTTTGAGTTCTTAGACAGTGATAAAGCGTATTACTTGTCTATTAGTAAGGAGATAAAATAATGAATACAAAAAAAGAAATGGTTAGTGATATTGAGCTTTTAAGGGTGATAAAAAAGCAAATCAAACAATTGAATGACTTGTTAGAAAGTGATGATATAGCATTGGATAAAGATATTTTGCTACTAGCAACGCATTTGTACACATCATTAGATTTAGCAAATAGTAGATTTGCTAAACGCTTAGATAATATTTTTGTAGATGATAATTAGTCTACTTACAAATGGCAATTGCAATGCTGACTATTCCAAGAATAGTCGCAGAAATGAAAGACAAAATTGCCCAAAAACGAGATGATTTTGCAATTTTATCATTCACCAAATTTCGTTTGTCTTGTCTTTCTTTTTCTATAAGATTTTCTTTGAGTCTATCAATATAGATTTTGCCACGAGGAGATAAAGTAAATATTCGTTGTTTTTCAAATGGTGTTAGATATCCAAATGATATTAGTTCATCAATGTGTATATTAATAACAGGATAGTCCAATTGACTTTTTAAAATAAATATGGTACAATTAGTATTGCAATAGGCATAATATAATGAAGTATAGTGAACTCAAAAGATTATTAAAAGAAAATAATTGTAAATTAGTCCGTGAGGGTGCAAACCATGAAGTTTGGTATAGTCCTAAAACAGATGGTGAATTTGTTGTTGGCAGACACAACAATCAGGAAGTACGAACTGGCACTTTACATGCTATATATAAGCAATCTGGAATAAATAAAGGAGGAAAATAAAATGGCTATATATAAATTTCCTGCAACTTTAACAAAAGAAAATGATGGCGGATACTTGGTCAATTTTTGTGATATTGACGGCTGTTTTACTGATGGAAATAGTTTAGAACAAGCACTCTCTAATGCAAAAGATGCTCTTTGCTTGTTTCTTTATCATATGGAACAAGGTAATAAAAAAATAAATTCTCCAAGTAATCCTACCAGCTTAAAGTGCAGTAAAAATGAATCTATACATGTAATATCTTGTAATACTGGTGATTATAAAAGTAATAGAGATTGTGTGAAAGAAATTTTAGTTAAAAACAATCTTTGGAGTATTCCAGTCGACTTAAATCAGTTGGCTAAAAATGAGGGTTTTGATATAAAATTACTACCTATGATTGATGAAGAGGGTAGTATTGAAGTAAGTAAAGATAAAAAGATAATTAAAATAAATGTGGATGACTATCCAAAAAGAAGAACATTTACATTAGCTCATGAGTTAGGACATTGGTTTAAAGATGGGTATGGTAAAGAGTTATTTGCTTGTCGTGATGATAAAATTAGAAACGAATATAATGCACATGAGAGTGAAATAAACAGTTTTGCATCAGAGCTTTTAATGCCATATGAGCTAATGTCGCAATTTATTATTGATTTAAATGATATGGACATGTATACAGAAGATAATATAGAATATTTAATTGCTGACAAGTTTAATGTGTCCAAAGAAGCTGCAAGAATAAGATTTAAGAAGTTCGTAAAAGAAGCAATTACTTGATAAATTTATGAAGATTTTACAGTACACAATTTAAATGTGTACTGTTTTTTAATTGTCATGAGTTGACAAAATTTGAATCTACTGTAAGAAATTGAAGAAAAAGACAAATTATGTAAATATTACATACATGAATTATACATTAAAGTAATTGGTATTTGAACAAAGTGTGATATAGTTTTTATCAAAGGAGACACAAATGAAACAAAATTATTACACACAAAGAAACCAAAAGTATTTATTAGACTTAGAAAAAACTAAGTTACAACTACCTAAGTTTTGTGAGCAGTTCATTATTTATATCTACACAAGGAACAAGATTAGGTGTTAGAGCTGTGCAGAAACTTGTGCAAAAATACACAAAGCAAGTGTCACCACTCAAAAACATTACACCACACAAGTTGAGAACAACTTACGCAACACAGTTATATAAACGAACACAAGATATTTATGTAGTAGCCGAAGTTTTAGGACATAAAGATATAAACACAACTAGAAAATACTATGCTGAATGTGGCAAAGATATGAAGATTGAAGCTGCAGAGATGATAAAATATTGGTTGTAGTTGTAAGTGGTTGTTCGGTATTTCCGAACAACTTAATAGAATATAGAATCATGATGGGAAAAACTTCCATAATAAATGTTATAAAACGTATACTAAAACTATTGACATTAGTCATAAATAATGGTATCATTAGCGTATCAGTAATTGATATGCTGATGATACTTTAATATGTAACGAGTTTATTGTTATTGTTAAGTTTTAGTTGTTTTGGGGCAGTGGATACACATCTATTCACAAAAGGCACATTTTACGCATAGATTACCTTATTTTATTCATATAACTACTAAAAACACAATTTTAAATTACATACTCAAATCAACACATACTAATACAAGCCCATTCCAAATGAAAAAATAACTAGCAATACTGGATTCAGCAGCATTGCTAGTTTCTATATTGCTTTTCAGCTCCATATACACAATTTGAGCAAACTGAATCCTTGCACAATTATAATAACATCAATTAAAATAGAAGTCAACAGTTTTTGCAAAAGTTTATCAAAAAATCTTGATGGAAGTTTTTGCCATCAAGATTTGGTTTTTTATATCCAGTATTTAATAACCTCAGCAGCTTTCATTTTGTTGTCAACACCGCATTCGGCATAATGTCTTCTTGTTGTATTTATATCTTTGTGTCCCAAGACTTCGGCAACTACATAAATGTCATTAGTTTTTCTGTACAGTTGTGTTGCAAAACTTGTCCTTAGTTTATGTGGTGTAATGTTTTTGAGTGGTGCTATTTTTTGCGTATACTTTTTTACCATGTTTTCAACAGCTCGCACTTGCAAGCGTTTTCCTTGTAATGATAAAAATAATGCAAGTTCTTTTGAACCTTCTCTTTGTGCCAAATAATCTTGTAGCTTGTCTGCAACTTCATTTGAAAAATATAAAATATCACTATCACCGCCTTTGCGAATTATAGAAAAACTGTTATTGTTAAAATCTATATTTTTAATATCCAATCCCACAAGTTCACTGATTCTTATTCCTGTACCCAAGAAAAACACTAAGATTGCTAAATCTCTTTTCTTGGTTTGTTGTAAAAATATTCTTTGATGATTACTAAATGTTTCTAGGACTTTATCAATGTCAAGCAACTTGATAATTTCATCATGCTCTAACTTGATTATGTTCTTATCTTTTATTTTGATAGAAGCTACCTTGCTACTCACATCACTTGTGAGCTTGTCTTTGTTATAAAAATATTTGAGCAATACTTTTACTGTTGACAGTTTTCTATCTTTGGCACAATCTCCATTTTGTTGCATTTTGCCATTAAACTCAAAACAACTCAGGTAACTTAGAAAAGATTCTAAATTAAAAGCAGAGATTTTATCTAAATCTTGCAAAGTTAAATCTCTCACGGCTTTGTTGGTGATAATTTTTCTCACTAGAAAATCAAAAAAGATTTTTAGATCGTGAGCATACCCTACCCTAGTCAAAATGCTTGTGACTTGTATACCAACAAAAAACTGTTCACAAAACTTTGGCAGTTGTAGCTTGCATTTTTCTAAATCCAGTAAATACTTTTGGTTTCTTTCTGTGTAATAACTTTTGTTCATAAATCATTCTCCTATATCCCCTTGCATTTAGACTAACACATAACATTGTTAAAATACAATAGATTTAGGATAACTCACACTATGTAATATTTGTATAATTTTACTTTATTTGCAATAGATGACAGATTTAGCAAATTTTGTAAGTTGATGGGAAAAAGAACAGTATGTGACAAAATATCACATACTATTTTCAAACATTCACTATATAATTACATCATTACTTCTTTAACAAACTTACTAAGTCTTATACTTGCCGCAGAACTTGATACTTCAAACTCATCAGCTATATAATCTGCTACATTTGCTTCGGGGTCAATATCACTTTTAACTATTTTTTTGAGAAAGTCATATAACAACTCAAAAGGCATCAATAATTCTGATGCAAAATTATTGATTCTAGTTTCTCTTGCAGGTGATATATTATCATTTCTACAAGCAACTATTTGTTGAGAACTCTGATTACCATCCACATACCAATGTCCTAATTCATGTGCAAGAGTAAATTTCTTTCTACTTTTTGGTGTATTTACATTAACATGGATAATCTTTTCAATATCGTTTATGAGAATTTTTCCATCTCCATCCATAACAACTTGTTCAATAGAAAAGCCCTCACTTTCGGCAAGTTTAACAATATCAATAGGTATCCTCCACATATTATTTCTCGTTAAAATATCCTTTACTATATCCCTATCAGTTTTAGTAGTGGACTTTAAAAAACTTGATAAATACGACTTAACTTGTGATGATTTATTACCTAAGTCAATAAGTTCTTGAATCTCCTCATTTGACATCTTATACAAAAGGCTTTCTGCCTTATTCTTATATGATAATTTCATTTCTTTTGTTATATTATCATATCCTATTTTTTCATAGTCAAGTGATTGTTGTAATTTGAAATTATGATACTCATTACATTTGCGTGATTTATACATATTAGAACTTGGACACTCTTCAATTTTTTTCATATAAATCTCCTTTATTGATTTTATTAGTTGTAAAATCATAGTTTTTGTTATATATCAAATCAGAAATCTCACAATCCCAAATAGACTCTTGATTGAATTTATTGGCTATTTCCATTGCAAGTTCTAGCTTTTTTGTATGAAAAGTTGCTTCTGGATAATTACCACAATATACTCCACCATAAACTTTTGAATTAACATACTTAATAAGTTTATTTACTATATCAATATATTCGGAATCAGTATAACAATCACTTGTTTGCTCAAAACAAAAACTATATCCATTACTCCAATTCATTTTTTCATGTGTTAATAATTCATATGTTCCATCAGGTTTCCCTAACAGTTTTGCCAACAATTCTCTAATATTTCTTGGACATTGTTCTATCATTTGTATTCCTCATAATAATATTATATCACAAAATAAACATAAAAGTCAAATCAGTTATTGAACTTAATTTCAACAACTGATTTTAATGGCATCATTTTGATATTATTCGTAACCTTTTCATTACGCTATCAATTTACACCCTCACCCTTTTAGTATTACTACTTTGATTAAACTTAGCAAACAACTCCTTGCTAATTATAGCCTTGTTATCTTTCAATACATCTACTGTAAAGACTTTTTTCATACTCATGCGTTGTAGTGGTGTTGTACGAATGTGTCGCTTTTCAATTTTGCCATTAGGTAGAGTTACAGTATATCTCACTTCGGACTTGTTGTTTATGACAATATCACGGATAATTTGTCTATCTATGACAACAAACCTACCACTTGTTTTTGATAAGTGGGATTTGTCACTCTCTATCAAAGTAAACCCTGACAACATAGCTTGATAACACTCTAAACACATTTGGTAGTTACCTTTTGTGAGTGTCTTTTCTTGTTTACACCAATGACATTGCATAGATTACTCCTAGTATGGGTTATTCTTTTTGGCTTTGGTAAACTGCTCATATTTGTACTTTTTGTGAGCATACTTTTCGCATACCATTTCACACATTGTAAATAATGCCCCATTGTGTGCATTACGACCAACTTTTGCCATTTGATTTTGCAAATGCGTGTGAACATTAGTAGCTGTATCCCACTCTGTCCTAGCCATAGTATGGACAAGATTTGGTGCATCACTTTGTTGTGCAATACATAAAATCTCTTTCATGTGGTGTAGTGTTCCACGCAACATCTCACAATAATACGCCATTTCATTTTGAGCTTTTAGTTCATCTTCTTTTTCATTCATTGTCTGAATCCTCCTGATTTGTATTTTCTAAATTTAAATTATCTA
The DNA here is from genome assembly GCA_031286385.1 of Clostridiales bacterium. Classification (GTDB taxonomy): domain Bacteria; phylum Bacillota; class Clostridia; order Christensenellales; family Pumilibacteraceae; genus WRGC01. The sequence continues at coordinate 12,438 of JAITUJ010000050.1, forward strand.
TTTCAACCATAGCATCTTCCACCAAAATATCTACTTGCTCATCGGCTTGTACTTGATTTAACAGTTTGACATTATCTTCAATCTTGTCTTGTTTGTCCAAAACTTCGGCAATTTGGTTTTTCTCTGTAATCAGCATACCTACTTTGTGATTGAGCAACCTACACGCCTCACTAAAACTTTTTCTAAACTGTTTACTTAATTCATCTTTGCCACTCAATAGCTTAAAGAAAGCACTACCCAATTCTCCCCTATTGCTTTTTGCGTACAAAACTGTTTTGGATAAATTGGGTGTCCACTTTGTGATTTGCTTGACTGTATGCTTTTTGGCAAAGTCTACTGCAAATTTAGGTAGAGTTTTGCCACCCGTGTACTGGTCTAGCATTGGTTTTAAAAAAGCTATAATGTCTTTAATTGTAGATGCCATTTGTTCCTTATACAATAATAATTGCTAGTGCCAGCTCACTAACAATTACTGTATGTTTTTTTATTTATGCGTTTTGTGCAATAAAGCTGTCTAATCTAACACTTTGTGCTTCCAAAGCAGTACCTAAGTTTTGTATTGCACTAAATATGTTAGGGTCAACCGTTGCAGGTGTTTCTACAATAGCTCCGCCCTCTTGCTCAAACGCTGGTTTGCGGTGTCTTTTGTCTTCCTTGCGGTCTAACTCTCTATCCAATCTATCAATCTCTCTCATGAAATTCAAGTTTTGTTTTTCATGTGCTTTGAG
>JAITUJ010000067.1 GCA_031286385.1 Clostridiales bacterium
ATAGTCGCAACAGCACCGGTTGGTCTACAACAGTGGTTATAGCCCCCTCTCAATTTTTGTTATGATATAGTCAAAGACATTTTAGTAAATGTACAACAAGTGTTATAGCCCCCTCTCAATTTTTGTTATGATATAGTATTTTTTCGTCACAAAAAAACTCTTTTTTTGTTATAGCCCCCTCTCAATTTTTGTTATGATATAGTAATTTATTGTCTCGCATGGATACAATTCAAGTTATAGCCCCCTCTCAATTTTTGTTATGATATAGTTAATTATTGTCATATCTCTTTGATTTTGTAGTTATAGCCCCCTCTCAATTTTTGTTATGATATAGTTTTTGCTTTTGTTGTTCTTGTTGCAACCATGTTATAGCCCCCTCTCAATTTTTGTTATGATATAGTTTTCTCCACCTCTTTTAGATTTAATTGCTCGTTATAGCCCCCTCTCAATTTTTGTTATGATATAGTAGGGGGAGCAATGATTAGACTTTTTAGATGTTCATATTTTTATAGATATGTCCTATATAGAGTAAAATCAGTGCATTGTTGCTAGGAGAAAATTAACACTGTATCAAAACAAATTCTGAGAGGTTCTAAGTTTGGTATCATGATTACAGTCTAACATTTTTGTTAGACTGTTTTTATTTATAAAATGAGTAACTTTTTAAAAACCTACAACAATTTATCTATATACAATGATATTATTATAAAAATGACTTTTCAATAGTTTCATTTTGTGTTATAATATTTGTATGCGATTAGACAAGTTTTTGAAAGTATCACGCATACTAAAACGCCGTACAGTAGCAGCGTCAGCTTGCCTGTCAAACAAAGTTTGTGTAAACTCTCAAATAGCTAAACCAGGCAAGCAACTAAAATTAGGTGATATAGTAGAAATATCTTTTGCACAAAATACATTAATATTTGAAGTCTTAAAACTCAATTCAAGTACAAAGAAAAATGATGCAACGGATATGTACAAGATTTTGTCTGATACAAATGAATAGTTTTGCTTGACATCATTGTTATACAACTTAACTTATTGTCGTGACTATATTATAAATGAATAAAAATTATTATACAGTAGGTATTTTACTTGCAGCTGGCAGAGGTGACCGTTTTGGTCTAGAATTTAACAAAGCGTTATATATTTCAGGCTGTTCAACAGTAGTAGAAAAAGCATTTGATACACTTCAACAAATTGTAGATGAGGTGATACTGGTCGTCGCCCAAAAAGATTTAAAAATCATCAAAGATATTTTTAATACCAAAAATGCACACATTGTTGTAGGTGGAGACAGTAGGTTCGAAAGTGTAAAGTGTGGTTTGAATGCAATTGTACACAATAGAATTTTTTGTGACATTGTAGTCGTACATGACTGTGCTAGATGCAATGCGACAAAAGAGCTATTTAAAAAAAGTATTGACTGTGCAATCAAATTTGGCAGTGGAATAGCTGCAATCCCTTGCATTGACACTGTAAAAAAAGTTGAAGATGGCAAAATAGTAGAAGATTTAAATAGAAACACAACTTACTTAATACAAACCCCACAAAGCTATAAATTTAAAGAACTTTACATTGCATATAACAAAGCAAAGTATTACAATTTTACGGATGATTCAGCAGTATTTCAACATGGTGGACATTCCCCTCACATGTTTTTAGGTGAAACCAATAATATAAAGCTCACCTACCCAGCAGATACGGTGGCGCTAAATGACAATTTTAGAATTGGACATGGTTTTGATGTGCACTGTTTGGCAAGTGGACGCAAGCTTGTTTTAGGTGGAATAAATGTTGATTACCATCTAGGATTATTAGGGCACAGCGACGCAGACGTATTGACACACAGTATTATGGACGCCTTGTTAAGCGCATCAAATTTACCAGATATTGGGGTGCTTTTTAGCGACACTGATGCAAAATATAAAGATGCAGTTAGCATTGATTTGTTACAAGAAGTATTGAAAAAAATTACAAGTTACAAATTTAAGATACTAAATATTTCTGCTGTAATCATTGCACAACAGCCAAAACTGCAATCCATCATACCATTGATAGAAAACAAATTGGCACAAGTTTTAAAAATAGAAAAATCCAACATAAAAATAAGTGCAACGACAACGGAACAATTGGGTATAGTGGGACAAAACAAGGGTATGGCAGCAAGTGCAATGTGCTTACTTTGCAAATACTAAATTATTAAGTAGTCTGGTGAGGAGAATAGTATTTTATGGGACAAGCAACAAAAAAAAGTGAAAAACAGTCATTTTTTGAAAGTTTAAAACAGAGAGGCTTTGTATATCAAAGTACAGAAATGAAAGCTACAAAACAGCTATTGGATAGAGGTAAAATTACATTTTATCTAGGAATTGACCCAACTGCTGATAGTTTGCATATAGGGCACTTGTATGCATTGATGATGTTCAAAAAACTGCAAGCGCAAGGACACAAAGGTATACTACTATTCGGCGGTGCAACAGGCCTTGTAGGTGACCCTACTGGCAAACAAGAAATGCGTCAAATGTTGAGCAATCATACAGTAGAGAATAATATCAACCAATTGATAAAAAGTGCGCAAAGCTTTATCAATCCAACAAATGGGCAAAACCCAACGATTTTAGCCAACAATGCTGATTGGTTTGATGATATAAAGTTTGTAGATTTTATGCGTGATATAGGTATACACTTCAATGTCAAGCACATGCTGACAGCAGAGGCTTATACAGATAGATTAAACAGTGGACTGACATTTTTAGAAATGAGTTACATGCTCATGCAGGCATATGACTTTGTGGTGCTAAACAAAATGCACAATTGTGTTTTACAAATTGGAGGTAGTGACCAATGGGGCAATATCGTAGCAGGAACAAAACTATACCGCAAAATAAAGTATGGAAATGATGACAGCAATAGCAATGATATTTTTGGTCTCACTAGCCCACTTCTTCTCACAAAAAGTGGCAAAAAAATGGGTAAGACAGAAAAAGGCACTCTTTGGCTTGATTGTGATAAAACTACTCCTTACGAATTTTATCAATATTTCTATAACATTGATGACCAAGAAATTGCCACTGTACTAAAAGCATTTAGTGATATTGAAGTAGATGAAATTGACAATATGATAAAAACGGATGTTTTGGCAGCAAAAAAGAGAATGGCATATGAGATGGTAGCACTGGTACATGGGAAGACATGTGCTGACAGTGTCATAAAAACATCTTCCAACTTATTTGACAAAAACATTGCAGACATAGACGCACCCACTGTCAAGATTTGCTTACAACAGTTGAATCAAGGAATAAATATCACAAACTTATGTGTCACAGCAAAGTTGGTGAACTCTACTTCTCAGGCAAGACAACTTATTGAAAGCGGTGCAATATGGCTTAACAATAAAAAGGTGACAGATATAAAAATGTCTGTCACTCAAAGCGACCTAGACAATGGCAGTATTATATTGAAAAAAGGTAAAAAAAACTTTGTAAAGATTGAAATGGAGTAAAACATATGAAAATTTTAAGAATGAGCGTTACCAATCAAACTGACTATGACAAGTTAAAAAAAGGAGTTATCAAAACATGGAGAACGACACTAATCATCCTGTCCGTTATCTCCATCATTACTGTATTGGCAAACTTTTTTTCAGAACACAATAGTATGACTATGTCCGTTTACATGTCCAGTTTTTTTGTTTCTGTAATAAATATACTAGTATTGTGTTTAGCAAACCGTGATAAGTCTATTTTGTCATATTCTATTTTTTTGATAGTTTGCACAGTAATTTATGTCATGTTGATTGCAGTATTTGTATATCACATTATAAGCCTTTATGATTTTGTCAATCAAAATATTGACAAAATCAACCAGGTGATATACTTTTTCCCAAGCACATTTATCATTGCACTATCTCTATTAAATCTAAATTACTGTTTAATTTGGTATAAAATTTTTAGACACGGATATGCTACCATATCCAGTAAACACTCTCCTGAAAAATATAACAATCAAAAAGAGAAAGAACAAGCGAGTAAGCAAACTTTAAACACAAATGTCAAGGAAAAAGATACCATACAAAGTAAGTTACAAGAATTAAAAAACTTGTTGGAAAATGACTTGATTTCAAAGTCTGAATATGACACTATGAGAGCAAAAGTTTTAGAAAACTTGTTACTGTAATTTTTAAAATCAAAAGCGAGCAAAAATTGTATAAACTTTTGTTCGCTTTTGATAAAAAATGTGGTCGTAACATTATCTTTTATATAATATAGAAATATTCCTATATTATATAATTTGCAACTATTGCCTTAGTAAGTCAAGTGTTTTATAATAAATCCTTAGCAATACTTTACAAAAGTTTTTGCAACTATTGTTTAGATTTTTTGGACTTTAATAAAAGTAAAATTAGTCCCAAAATAATTATAACTAAAACGGCAATAGATAGATAGAATTTTATATCATTGGTATTTTTTGAAGATACAAGTTTTGTTTGTATCCTAATATAGTCTTGATTATATCCACTTTGTACTGATTCGCGTACTGCAACAATATAGTATAAGATAGTTGAGTTATTTGATACGTTAAAATCTATAAAGTTTGTTTTATTGGTCTGTATGATTTTCTCAAATGATTTATAATTTACCTTTCTATAAATATCGTATTGCAAGGCATATTCAACTTCATCCCATACCAACTCTACATTCAGTCCATTTACTGTCACTTGTATATTCTGTACACTATCTAGTACACTGATTAAGGTGTCAACTTGTTGACTTTTATTGCTTTTTTGCGTATCGTTGTAAGCAACTATATAATAACTTGCGTTTGTAAATCTCACTTCATTTTCTATCAAATATGACAGCTTTGTTGTGTTGCTAAGCAATTCAAAGTCACCATTGCCAATGCGCCTAAAAATACTATAACTTGT
>JAITUJ010000091.1 GCA_031286385.1 Clostridiales bacterium
CCTTCTATTCACGGCTTTGATGGTATGGGGGATTTATTTGAGTGCGCATTAAGTGGCTTGCCAATTTCCACTTACAGTGTTTGGCTTGAAAATTTTGAACCACAAAATGTAGACATAGCATCATTGGGACCAGCAACACTTGTACCCAAAGTCGTGAAACATCTCGGGAGTAGCAACTGTAACGTATTGCTTATGGGGCACTTAATAAAGTCTGTTCCAAACTTTAAAGGTGAAGAATTTAACTTTGTATTAGACATACCAAACTTTGAGTGGTGTCTTAAAAATACGGACTGTGTCGTCGCCACATTGGACACTTGTAGGGCAGACACTTTTAATTTGGCTGGTAAGTTTGCAAAAGGTGACAGCATATTTGCAAAGCTGCTGAACACCTCAATACAGTTTGCACAAGCGAGACATTTGGATAATGCATTTGTGTATGACTATATTGCAGTAAGGTACTTTGTCAATAAAGAATTTAATACAGAATGTGTAGTGGATAAGAGGGGGAATGCGTTTAATCAACTGATACCAAAATCAAGCATAGATTTGCTGGACATAAGCAAGCATCGAACTTAGAAAAAATGTAAGCATTATCCTATATTTACTTGTCAACTTTACTAAATTTTGATATAATATATACAATAGAGGTTTGCACAAAAGTGATACACTCTATGATGTTTCAAAATTAATTGTCAAAACTTCTATTAAAACTTTTAATGGAGTATTACGAATGATAACTTTAAAAAAATACAAAAGACTATGGGCAATATTTTCTGTTTTATTGCTCTCGGTGGCTTTACTTGTCGCTTGTACAAAAGTCAACGACGAAGTAAATAGCGTCAAACAAAAGCACACCATCACATTTTCTAATTTCATACTTAAAAATGAAATGGAATACCAAAATGAAAGAGACTTGCCTTTTTTTATAGAGGACGGTGGGTTGTTAGAATTTGATAATTTGGGAACGCCAAAAAATGAGGGTTATAGATTTTTGTTCTGGACTGACAGCAAAGACAATCCCGTAAATTTCTTTGGGGATGACAATTCTCAAAAAATAGAAATTCATCAGTCTTTCACGATGTACGCTGTATGGATAGAGAACAGTGACGAAATGTGGGTGGTAATATTTAGCGATACAGAAAGCCAACCTCAAAGGTTTAGTTACATCACTGTACTTGACAATCAAACAATAGATGACAGTGAGTTGGAAGATTGGGTAATAGAAGTCAGAGATGAACAAGATAGTAGGTGGTTGGATGATGATGGATTGGAGTTTGATTTTGCTACTAAAATTTTAAACGATACGGTTTTGCAAGCTGAATTTGACAATTTGGAACATCAAATTGATGAAGGTGAAAGCGTGGTGATGCGACCACTGGTATTGATTGTTGACAGTCAGATACTTGCAAAAAGACAAGTAGTAGATAAATCTGTTCTTAGTGCCGTTTTAAATGAAGTTGAGAGTGAGCTTGATTGGTTTGATAGAGATGGACAGATTGTTGACAAAGATAACTTTATCATAACAATTTACACTGTTTTAATAGGTAAAAACAAAGGAGTCCCTGAAATTGACTTTACATTGGGTAAAATTGAATGGGTAACAACTTTGGGTATTAAGTTTGAAGGCTTGAATATAAGAGAACAGGGCGTTAGTGTAGAACAAATAGAAAGTATTCAGTATGAGTTTTTCAATAAAGAACAGTCTTTTGCGGACATCTTTGGTGATATGGGTATTTTGAAAGAAGATGCAAATGGCTTTTTAAATGGATTTTTGTCATATAATTCTACTAGTTTGGGAAATGGTTGGAGTGGAACAAATGAACTTTCAAGTTTAGCTAACTCAAACAGCCCTTCCAAGTTGACCGCTGTCAAGATGAATGCTAAAATTGTGTTGAAAAGCGGTAGTAGTTATGAAATAGAAAGTGAAGTGAAAGACTTATCTAAGTAAAAGTAAATCAGAAAAACTATCTTTAAGTTTGTAAAGGTAGTTTTTTTGTTGTAAAATATTAAAAACTATGTATATTCACTTTTCATATTTAAGCATATATGATATACTATTACTATGGAGAATGCAAGTGAAAATCAAAATATTTTATCAAGACAAGTCAAAGGTATAGCAAGGCTGATAAGGTATACAGACAATCCAGAAAACACTGTGGCAATGGCAGCAAAGTTATGTTACAGTAGTCTAGATGCGGAAAGTCTGATAGAAAATGTAAATGCAAAAGACAATGCAAAATTTATTAGAGGTTTGACTGCAATGGGTCATCTGTCCCCTTTTGAGCATGCGAGTTTTGTTTTTAGTTTAGAGGGGGTGTCCCGTTCTCTGCTAGCTCAAATAACTAGACATAGGCTGGCAAGTTTTAGTGTCCGTTCACAGCGCTATGTAAGTGAAGAACGTTTTGGGTATGTTATTCCGCCTTCCATTGAGGCTTTGGGAGAACAAGCCAAAAAAAAGTACCAAAGTCAAATGGACACTATGCTAACTTGGTATAGAGAGTGGCAGTCTGAGCTTGGTGATAATGCAGAAAGTTCTAATGAAGACGCTAGATTTGTGTTGCCAAATGCGGCAGAAACCAAAATGATTTTGACTATGAACGCAAGAGAGTTGCTACATTTTTTTGCCTTACGGGGGTGTGAGAGAGCGCAATGGGAGATTAGGGATATAGCTTGGCAAATGATGCGACAAACACTGGCTGTAGCGCCAAATATCTTTGCACGCTCAGGACCTGGCTGTACATTTGGTTACTGTACAGAAGGCAAATTCAATTGTGGAAAATCAGCACAGTACAGAGAAAAGCGTAAGAAAATGTCCATGGAAGTTTTGGGAAGTTTAAACAATTAGTATTATTGGAGCGTATCATGAAAATAGAGGGAAAAAATGCAGTTTTGGAGGCAATATTGGCAAATACTACAATTGATAGGCTTGTAGTGCAAAAAGGATTGCGTGACCAATCAAGTGAAAGAATTATAAATGCAGCAAAATCAAGAGAAATAAAGATATTTTTTAGAGAAAAGTCTACTTTGGATAGAGAAAGTACAACGGGTAAACATCAAGGTTTTCTGGCAGAGACCACTGACTTTAAGTATAGTGATTTGAATGATATACTGGACAATGCAAAAAGTAATAGTGAGCAACTTTTATTGCTACTAGACGGAATAGAAGATCCGCATAATTTGGGAAGTATAATAAGAGTAGCAGAATGCAGTGGTGTTGAAGGCGTAGTTATCCCTAGGCACAGAGCTGCAAGTGTCAACGAAACCGTTATAAAGGTGTCCGCTGGAGCGACGGCTCATGTAAAAATTGCCAAAGTTACCAACATAAATGATAGTATAAAACTGTTAAAAGAAAATGGTTTTTGGATTTATGCATGTGAAATTGGAGGAACAGAATTGTTTAAGAACAAAATACATGGGAAAGTGGCGCTGGTTGTAGGTGGAGAAAATACTGGCGTGAAGCAGTTGACCAAAAAATTGTGTGATGCTACGATTTCTATCCCAATGTATGGTAAGCTCAATTCACTCAACGCAAGTGTTGCCTGTGGTATAGTTGTTTATGAAATTTTAAGACAACGAATGATATGAGAGGTATCTATTTGTTTTAATAAATTGAAGTTAAAAGTTGTTTAAACCAAAAAAATTTAGGAGAAAAAATGTCAAACAAAATCTCTATGTCAAAACCGACAGTTGCACTGATAGTATTAGATGGATTTGGTATATCCGATAGTTTAGAATACAATGCAATAGCAAAGCAGGGGATAAAGAATATAAAAAAACTGATGAAAAATTATCCTCATACTACTTTAAAGACTAGTGGCAGAGATGTGGGTTTGCCCGCATTTCAAATGGGCAACAGTGAAGTGGGGCATTTAAATATAGGAGCTGGTCGCATTGTGTATCAAGACATTACTGCCATTGATAAGGCCATTGAAGACAGTGAATTTTTTAACAATGAAGCTTTTTTAGGTGCAGCAAGGAACTGTAAGGAAAACAATTCTTCACTGCACCTTGTAGGTCTATTGAGTGATGGAGGTGTTCATAGCAGTATAGAACATTTGTTTGCACTGTTGCAATTTGCTAAGGATAACAAGCTAGAAAATGTGTACATTCACTGTATATTAGATGGCAGAGACGTTGCGCCACAGTCT
>JAITUJ010000008.1 GCA_031286385.1 Clostridiales bacterium
TAGGAGTTAAATATGTTTGAAGGAATGTTGATAGTATGTTGGATTTATGCCTGTTTATTTTTGCCAATGAAAGGTAAAAATATTGCAGAACTTTCTGACAAACAAAGTTTAAGACTTGACAATAGTTATAAAAGATACAAAACTAGAATGGACAGGAAGTTGAGCAGGAATACACAAGCTAAGGTTATGACAAAAGAAGAGTATTTAATTTCCCTTGGGAAACAGGGTTTAACTTATTTGATTTTTGGGATAATTCTTATTCCTATTTATATATTGGTTATAGTATTCTTATATCCTAGAATGATTTCTTAGTTTTTAATAGCAATAGGGGTAATAGTTTTTTGTAGACTATTGTCCTCATTTTATATTCAAAGAGAAATTGACATGAATTTAAAATCCAAAATAGCTAGGACTAAAAAAGATGGTCTAATTAAGTGACAAGGTACCGAAATCCAAATTTTTTATGCAAAAAAATTTGAAGTACTTCTATCACACATATTCACTTTTTGCATACAATGGAGTAGATAGCTATTTAATCAGAATTTTGGTGATACAAAAGATTTTATATACAAAAGAAAAATCCAACTTCGGTGTGGCCGACCGAATGTTGTGGTTGAAATTTTTATCCAATTTTTTTAATAGGAGGATACCGGTATGTTCTTAAACAACAATAACAACTGTTGCAGTGGCTCAAATGACATGTTTTTGATACTATTATTATTATGTGGTTTTGGAAACTCAGGCGGACACAATAGTTGTGGTCATAATAATAGAAGCATTGATATGTGTGAACTTATCATGTTGCTTGTACTTATGTCGTGCTTTAGCAATCGTGATTGCTGCAAATAAGACAAATATAGCAGTTTGTACAAGGACATCTAGATTTTGGTGTCCTTGTTTTTTGTAAGTAAGTGTGGTAGTTGTAAAACGAAAAAATGCCTTTTAAAAACAAAAACTCACCGGCCAAAGTACAAAGTACAACCAGTGAGTCTTATACGCCTTTCAAAATCAAAAACTGACTCTGCTAGACTACCAAAATGCCTTTGTACATCAACCAACTTACACGAGTGAGAATGTAATCTAGCTAATCAATACAACCGCAATAACATGGTAGTAGTAGTATGGGGATAGTAAAGCTTTTTTATACATAAAATTTAAAATTTAATTTAAAAATATCATGAGGATAGAAATAGAATGCGTGCGTATTGTAAGTTTGCATTTTATGCAAAATAAATGTATGATAAAAAATTATAATCGCCGTACTGATATGGCAGACGAATGGGATGTAGAACCCGACATCACAAAAAAAGGACACATAAAAAAAAGTAAAGTAGTATTGGACGACAAACTGGCAAAAAAGCACAACAAGCCAAAGGGAACATATATTACTTTGGAAGCTGACGCCGTTGTTCGGTCTGATAAGACAAAGTTTGACAACATAGCGTTGGCACTCAAAGATGCGTTGCTTAGTCTTGGTAATTTAGATAACTGTCTTGTAGTTGGTTTGGGCAACGCTCACTTGACAGCCGATGCTTTGGGTAATCGTGTTGTATCAGACTTGATAGTTACTAGACACTTAAAAAAAGATTTAGATGCAAGTATGGGTGTCATGAGTGCAATCACTCCTAGCGTATTGGGGGTGACGGGCATTGAGAGCTTTGATATCATAAAAGGAGTTGTTCAAAATACAAATCCAAGTTGCATTGTAGCCGTAGACAGTTTGGCTAGTGCTACTGTAGCCAGATTGGCAACAGCTTTTCAGGTTTCAGACGCAGGAATTACACCAGGGAGTGGTGTGGGCAATGGCAGAATAGCGTTGAATCAAAGTAACTTAGGTTGTCCTGTTTACAGTATAGGTGTCCCACTTGTCGTGTTTGCTTCTACTATTATACAAGAGGTGTTTGACTATTCTCAAATTGACGATGCAAAAAAGAAAATGAACGGCATAGAAGACCTGATAGTGACTCCAAAAGACATAGATATGCTTTTGGTATCCTGTGCCAACATCATATCGCTTGCCATAAATTTGAGTGTGCATACAGGATTGAATATTGCTGATGTTGGCAAGTTTCTGTAAACTTTATAAGATTTTTTGTGCATAATTATAAATTTTCAATGAACATTTTTAATAAATTTTAAATACATTGATAGCATATAATGAAAATTTCGAATTTATAAAGTTTAAAAAAACAAGCTTTTGTGCAAAAGCTTGTTTTGTAACACATAAGTAAAATTGTATTTTCTTATAAATTTGTGTATAAACATACTAAAAAACAGTTGACTATTTGTTTTTTATATGTTATACTTCACACATTACCATATATAAGGGGTGGTATAATAAATGGAAACTGCGATAAAAAAAACAAATAGTATTAAAATCACAACAAAAAAAATGTTGTGTATAGTTTTAGTCGTTTTATTGGGAATTCCTATGGGTTTATTGGTAGCCTGTTCGTCTGATTTTAATGCTACGACTTTTACTTATAGGAGAACAATTGGAGGTATGCCCTTAAATTGGAGTGCGCATGAGTGGGTGTCTAGCACGGATAGTGAGCTACTCGATTATTTTCAGGCACCGTTTTATTCTAGATATGAAGAGCTTGATGCAAATGGTAAGCCTACCTTTGACAGAGGGATTGTAAACGCAAGGTCATTCCCAGAAACGGCCGTAAGTTGGCCACAAGATGTGACATATGCAATAGCCACAAGGTCAGATGGTAATCACTTTGGTTTGGATCAAGGACTAGATGAAAGCAACACAGAAAACGGTGGAATGAAAGACAACTATGAAAGACGAGCGTACAGCATACCTTTGCGAGCAGATTTGAGATGGGAAAATGGTGAGCTGATAACGTTAGATGAATTTGAGTGGTCTATGCAAATGTTGCTTGCTCCCAACCGTATGCCACGCCGTTCGGATACTTTTAGGTTGGGTGACGTCGCATTGGTAGGGGCAAACGCATATAACAGTCAATGGAGAAAAGATTGGCAAACAGAATGGCAGTACGGTACAGGGGCGCAGGAAATTGACATAAATGAGTATATTCCAGGTTATGACAGTTTGCAAAAAGAGCAACAAGAAGCAGAGATAAAAAATTTGGAAGAATCTAGCAGTGATGCAGATAAGCAAAATGCTGTAAAGATTAGAGCAAAATTGGCTTGGATAGCTAAGTGGAAACTGTGGAACGATGGCCGTGATGTAAAGTATAGGGATAGTTCCACAGTTGAGTGGGACGAGGTCGGTTTTGAAATTGACGATTCTACTGCTGGTCAAACAATAGTAGACCCAATTTATGGCAATGAAGTCAAGACAATGGGCTCGGTAGTTTTTATATACAACAACACGGCTCCTGCTCCAATAAATGAACACTCTATGGAAGACTTGATATGGAGTAGATGGGGAGGTAGTGGCAATGATTATTTGGTATACAAAGATACATTTTTAGCCAATGACACTCTATTGCGTCCAGCATCTGACCCAGCTAGCACGCATACTGTCAATTTGCTGCTGTCAAACTATGGTACAAGTGCAGCCTCCACTGTGAGTAGTGGCCCATATAAGTTTTTGAGCATGTCACCAACAAATATCATTTTGCAAAAAAATCCGTACTGGTTTGGCAACAATGTAAAAGAGTTTGGGTCGCACTTTGTGGCAACGCACATTAACATCAATGTCATTTCAGATGCCTCTACTCGCAGAATGATGTTTTTAAACGGTTTGCTTGATGAATTTTCTCTGACTGGTGGGGACACTGATTTGGCTCAAAGTAGTAGGCTACGAGCCATTACAGATACTTTTTCCTTGCGATTATTCTTTAATATTGACAGAGATGCTTTAAACAGTATAAATGGCAAAATGAACGGTTCAGAAAACTTGCAGTATTTGGCAAATGCAAATTTTAGGCAAGCTTTTTCCTTAGCTATGAATAGAACAGCAATTGCTGCTGCTGCTAGTCCAGTAGCTACGCCCTCCGTCGTACTGTGGAATCAGGCGTACTTCAACAGTATGGGCTATGATTACAGTGACCCCAATCCAGAAAATTGGATTCATCGATCACAATATAGATACTCTGATACTGGGTTGAGAGCTGTTGTAGGTAAGTATAGTGAGGATACGGATACTATAAACAGTCTTGACAGTGCTAAGTTGAGAGAGGAATACAGTCACTTGACAGGGTTCAACGCCAGCAGAGCCAAAGAACTTTTTGCAAAGGCTAGGGAAGAGGAGCTGGCTTTACAAAATATACCAGATAATGGTCAGATAGTAAATGTCAATATGTCCATATATCTAGGTAACGCAGCAGCAGTAGGGACGCGGGCTACAATGTTAAAAGCTGTACAAGATAGCCTAAATGCTGTAACGCCTGACAATCTAAAAGTGACAGCGACACCTAGGGCTTATTGGCTGGAAGGTAAGCAGTATGATGGCATCAACAATGGTTTGATTGAGGCAATATTTGGCGGTTGGGGTGGTTCCAGTGGCGCTATTGCAAGCCCACTTACGTCGTTTTTGGGATTAGGGTTGCACGATGC
>JAITUJ010000024.1 GCA_031286385.1 Clostridiales bacterium
GTATCGGCATAGGTCAAATTGCAACGGTCATGGGCAGATACTATATTATGGATAGGGATAATAGATGGGAAAGGGTAAAGTTGGGGTATGACGCTGTTGTGGATGCAATAGGCATTCAACAAACCAACGCACACGATGCAATTGCAAATGCATACAATTCTCAACTGACAGATGAATTTATTCCAGCTTATGTATTGGGCGACTACAAGGGTGTTCAGAAAAATGACAGTATAATATTTTTCAATTTTCGTTCAGACAGAGCAAGGCAGTTTAGCCGTGCATGTTTAGAGGTTGATTTTGCACAATTTAAAAGAGAAAAAGGATTTAAAAAGACACATTTTGTAGGTTTCACAAAATATGACATAAAACTGGACGCCTTGGGAATTCACACTGCATTTGCGCCTCGCACATTGAAAAACACATTGGGAGAATATTTGGCTAGTCACTCTCGCACACAAGTGCGTGTAGCAGAAACAGAAAAATATGCACATGTGACATTCTTTTTTAATGGCGGAGTAGAAGAGCCAAATGACAGAGAAAGTAGGATTTTGGTGCCATCACCAAAAGTTACAACGTATGATTTAAAACCAGAGATGTCAGCAGAAGAAGTGACACAAAATGCAATAATGGCAATTGAGCAGGGTGTTGATGTGTTGATACTAAACTACGCCAACTGTGACATGGTAGGGCATACCGCCAATATGCAAGCCAGTATCAAAGCGGTAGAAACAGTGGATACCTGTTTGAAAAAACTTGTAGATTTTGTGTTAAAAGTAGGTGGCGTGTGCATCATTACAGCAGACCATGGTAATATCGAGCAGCTTGCGTATGCAGATGGTAGCCCTTGCACTTCTCACACCACAAATGATGTTCCGCTTATACTTGTAGGAGAACAATTTAAGAATGCCAAACTAAATAGCGGTCGTCTAGCAGACATTGCGCCCACTATGTTGCACATACTCAATCTTCCAATTCCGCAAGAGATGGAAGGATTAAATCTTATTGTAGATGGTTGAAAGACTTTGCTTGACTTTTTTAGAAAAGTCAAAAGTGCAATAAATCGTAAATTAGGGGGGGTTGATGTTTGCAGTACAAAATCACAGAGATGATTTTCATAAATTAAAACAAAAGATAGATAACTTTATACAGGGAAAATATTTTATATTTTTTTGTGCGCTTATTGCCATAGTGTTTCACACTATGAGTTGGACAACTTTTGGTATAGCTTTTTTTATGGGGTTGATTACTTTCTGTTTTTCTACGCAAAAAGAACAGTTGCCAGTATTTGTAGTTTTACACTTGGTTTTCTTTGTAGTATCAAAAAAATTTATAGACTCTCATGATTACACTGTCTTTATTGTGGTTTTTTGTACAATGCTTGTATTGTTAGTTGCATCATCTGTTTATTACTTCACAAAAGTACACAGTAGACCTTTTTTAAAAAGTAAACTTTTGATACCTACTTTGGTATTTGCTGTATCTATGTTTTTGGCTGGTGCATTTACGCAGTATTATTTTAACAAAGTCAATTTTGGGTTAATGGCAAACTTGGCAATCATTTATGTTTTGATGGTTTTGTTTGCTTACAATCTTACTACAAGATTGAGTTTGGATTGCATTGCAAAGATAATTCTGGTGATGGGATTAGTTGCAGCCGTTGAGTTGTTGATTTATTTTTTGCTAAATCTAGGT
The DNA here is from genome assembly GCA_031286385.1 of Clostridiales bacterium. Taxonomy (GTDB): domain Bacteria; phylum Bacillota; class Clostridia; order Christensenellales; family Pumilibacteraceae; genus WRGC01. The sequence goes on from JAITUJ010000024.1 coordinate 1,693, forward strand.
GAAGTAGACAATATTTTTAAAAATAAGCTCATTGCTTTGGGGTGGGGGGTGCACAACCCGGTAGGGATAATGATTGTATCTAGCATACCAGCAGCATTCTATTTTGCAAATAAACATAAAGGTGCTATATTGGTGTTTTTTTTGGCAGTGGCTTTTGTATTGTACTGTTTGCAGTTTTTGACTTTGTCACGCAACAGCATGATGGTGGGTACATTGATTTTTGGGGCAATGTACTTATTGATTTTTTTTAAAGCTGACATAAAAACAAAAAAAACGATTTTGATTGTCTGTTCATTTATTTTATTATGCATTGTAGTTATGTGTTTTATATTTAAAGAGCAGTTTTTTGCAGTTTTAGATTGGATAGCTAAAATGGGATTTAATGACAGTGAGAGGTTTGATTGGTATAGCCTCGCTTGGAAAGTTTTTTTACAGAATCCTATATTTGGAGTAGGGTGGGCATATGATAAAGCAAGTTATATCAATGCACAAGATTTTTTTGCTGTACACAATACATTTTTGCAATTTTTGGTTTCAACAGGTGTAGTGGGTTCTTTAACTGCGTTGTGGATGTTTTTGAAAAGACATTTGATGTTGTATAAAAATTTTCACTACGAACGACTTTTTTTTATCGCTATAATAGCAGTTTTTGTTGTGACTGGTCTTATTGATTTATCCATGAATAACCCAATGTTCATTGTGATTCTCTGTTCAATATTTGCGTGCATAGAGTGGGAGAATAGGGCGTTAAGTGGACAAGCATCTAGTTTAATTTTATGATAGAAAAAAAAATACATTATATTTGGCTGGGAAAATCGCAAAAAAGTTCACTGATGTTGGATTGTATTCAGTCGTGGCATCAAATAATGCCTGATTGGCAAATATTACAGTGGGACGAATCAAACTTTGACATTGAAAGCGTGCCTTTAATAAAGCATCTATATGATAAAAAGCAGTTTGCTTATGCTGCTGATATGATAAGAGCCCATGTGCTTTATAAATACGGTGGTATATATTTAGATACAGACGTGCAAGTTTTAAGACCACTTGACGATTTTTTGCAATATGACTTTTTTGTAGGATATGAAGCAAAAAACTGGTGTTGCAACGCAGTAATTGGAAGTTGTGCAAAACACCCTATACTGGAAATGTATATAAAGTTATTCAATTATTGTATACCGAGTAAGGATTTTCAGCTATTTGCAGTGCACTCTTATTCAGCAATTATTTTTTTTATTTATGGTATATTGCCTGACGGTAAAACTTCAATTTTGAACGATGAAATAGCTCTGTTTTCTAGTGAATATTTTTATCCAATGCACTATATTACAAAGCGTTTGCGTATCACGCAAAATACGCACGCTATACACAGATATGCGTCATCATGGTATGGAACTTGGAGAAAGATAGGTTTTAAAACTATTCAATTTGTACACTTTTTTTTGCCATTAAAACTTTTTTTAAAACTTGAAAAAAGAGTAGCAGAAAAAACACGCAAAAAGATTTTGTGCATTTTAAAGGAAATACGTTTATGAAATACACTACAAATCTTACCAATACATTTATACAAGTTAGTCTTGACTGTCCTGTGCAAGTTGCTAAAATTCCAATAAGTAAAGGTAATCAAACGGCTGTGTCTATTGAGTACGAAATGATAGCAAATAACCCTTATAAATTTACATCAGACCAAGTATTATATCAGTCAAATGGGGTTCGTAGGGGATTGAGTGAAGAAGAATTTTTTTCAAAGGGTCAACCTTGTTTAAGGGCTTCGGCACTGCCTAAAAGGTATGGATTTGGTGTGCATTTTGATGAAAAAGGAAGGGTGGCTATATATGCAGTGCAAACACAGCGATATCAAGATTTAGTGAATGACATGACGATAAGTCAAGTCAAGGCAATGCGCAATAAAAAAAATTAGTTTTTACTTTCAATAATTTTTTGATTTATTTAGCAAGCTTCTGACTTTAATAAGTGTTTGACAAATTATTAAAATTTTGTTATAATAACCACTGTATTGGGGCGGAGATTGTTCGCCCTGCATGCATTTATTGACATCGGAGGCCAAATATGCAAAGCAACATTGACATTGGTAAAGTTTTGCTTAATCCAAAAAAATTTGTGGGTAAAGATATAGAGGTTTGTGGTTGGGTTAAAACGAGTAGAGAAAGTAAAAATATTGCATTTATAGAAATTAATGATGGTTCTAGTTTAAAGCATTTACAAATTGTTATAGATAAATCCCTTATTACGCAAAACACTAAGTTTATGCAATTGTGTACAGCTCTGAGGATAGTCGGCAGTTGTGTGATGGGGCAAAACTCCAATTTGCCGGAAATTAATGCTAAGAACATTGAGGTTTTGGGAGAGTGTCCATTGGATTATCCCATACAAAAAAAACCTCACAGTTTAGAATTTTTGCGAGAACATCCACACTTGCGCATGCGTACGAATACTTTTAATGCCATGTTTAGGTTACGCTCTATACTGAGTGAGGCTATACACAAATATTTTTGGGAAAATGATTTTCTATATGTGCACACTCCCATCATTGTGGGTACAGATTGTGAGGGTGCTGGATCATCTTTTTATGTAACTACGCATGGGTACAGTCACGGTTGCAATACAGAGCAGGAGTATTGTCAAAGTGACTTTTTTGGTACATCTGCTTACCTTACTGTGTCTGGACAGTTAGAGGGTGAGGCATACGCTTTGGCTTTGGGAAAAGTTTATACGTTTGGCCCTACTTTTAGAGCAGAAAACAGCAATACTACACGACATGTAGCAGAATTTTGGATGATAGAACCAGAAGTCGCATTTGCTGACATTGAAGATATAATGGAAATCTGTACTCAAATGGTCAAATATATTGTACAGTTTGTTTTGGATAAAGCTAAAAGTGAAATAGAATTTTTTGAAAAGTTTTATGAAAAAGGATTGGTGGCTAAATTGCAATCTGTCGTTCAAAATGAATTTATTCGGTTGGATTATAAAGATGCTGTCAAAATTTTATTAGATAGCAAAAAAAACTTTGAGTATCCAATAAAGTGGGGATTGGACTTGCAGACCGAACATGAAAAGTTTCTTGCTGACCAAGTTTATAAAAAGCCAGTATTTATAGTCAACTATCCAAAGGATTTGAAGGCTTTTTATATGAAGCAAAATGAGGACAACTTGACTGTTGCCGCTACCGATTTGCTTTTTCCTGGCATTGGGGAAATCATTGGATGTAGTGAGAGAGAGACTGATTTTGCCAAACTATTAAATGCGGTGGAAAGCAGAAATATGAAGCTAGCAGATTACAAAAATTACTTGGAGTTGAGAAAGTTTGGTTCGGCGCCACACAGTGGTTTTGGCCTTGGTCTTGAAAGAATGTTGATGTACATCAGTGGTATAAGTAATATAAGAGATACACAAGGGTATCCAAGAGCAAAATTTGAGTTGAGAGTATAGTTATATTACTTTTAAATTTGAGTTTTTAATAACGGAATATTATGAAAGAAGAATTACAACAAAAGCTTAAACAGCAAAAAAAAGAATACATTAGTTGGTCTGATTTTGAAAATTTTTATAAAATTCTTACAGACAAATTCACAGCGGCACAGTATAAGCCCGACTTTATTTATGGCATTGCACGGGGCGGATTGATTCTAGCAGTCACATTGTCCAATAGGCTGGGTATACCCATGATATTTGACAATGGTGTAAACTTAGCAAAACACAATAAAAAAATACTGGTAGTAGATGATATGTCAGATACAGGAGATACTTTTATAGAACTGATGAAACTCTACAACACAAAAAAGTGTGCACAAAATGTAAAGTTTGCTAGTTTACTGTATAGAACAGGTACGCTTGTAATCCCTGACTTTTATGCATTGCATTTGTCTGCTAGCATGGACAGTGAAGAATATAGATGGATTCAATATCCGTGGGAATAAATTGTACAAATTCAGTAAGCGCCAGAACGGAGTACGGCATATTTGTTAATTGGAGATAAATGAGAACGTATATTAATCAATTAAAATCAATGCATGGACAAACAGTGACACTATGTGGATTTGTTCATGAAGTACGCGATTTAAAGAAGATGCAATTTGTTGTTTTGAAAGATGTCAGTGGAGAATGTCAGTTGACTTTGACAAAAACACCAGAGAACTGTGCTATCAACAGCATAGTAAGTAGTTTGACTATTCAATCCAGTATTAAAGTCATTGGTAAAGTAAATGTAGACGACTTTGTTAAAATGGGTGGAGTGGAAGTATTGCCTACGGACATCTTGGTAGTCAGTATTGCAAGTGCACCATTGCCTATTGATATGACTGGCTTGACAGAGAGTGGTAAAGATACAAGGGCAGACTGGCGTTTTTTGGATTTGAGAGATAAAAGGCGACAGCTTATATTCAAAGTACAGACCACAATGTTGCATGCTATGCGACAATTTTGGATTGATAAAAACTTTTTAGAAATTTTTAGTCCAAAGCTTGTAGCAACGCCAAGCGAAGGAGGTGCGGAGTTATTTGAACTTGACTACTTTGGTGATAGAGCTTATCTAGCACAGTCACCTCAGGTCTACAAGCAGATGGCAATAGCAGCAGGTTTTGATAGAGTATTTGAAATTGGTCCAGCTTTTAGAGCTGACAAGTCACATACAAATAGACACACGACAGAATTTACTTCTGTAGATATAGAAATGGCATGGATAGATAGTATTGAAGATATTATGTCATTGCAAGAACAATGGATTACCCACTTTATCACTGTCGTAATAGAAAAGCATTTTGAGCAAATCAAAGAAATTATGGGATTTGAGCTACAAGTGCCAAAGTTACCTTTTGCAAGGATTAGTATGAAAAAAGCAAAGGACATAGTAAAAGAACTTGGTTATAGCGTACCAAAAGAAACCAAAGGTGATTTGGATCCACAAGCTGAGCGACTGATAGGAAGTTTTATGAAAGACAAATATCAATCTGATTTTGTATTTGTGACAGATTATCCAACGAGCATTAGACCTTTTTATCATCATCATAAAGAAGACTGTAAGACTACAAACAGTTTTGACCTGTTATATAAGGGTATAGAAATCAGTACAGGGGCAAAGCGTGAACATAACTTTGATAAGTTAATAATGCAGGCAGTAGAAAAAGGTGTACTAGACGGCAAAGTACGCAAATTGGATGGTTCATTGGATTTAAACTTAATGCCCAAAGGCATGGACAGTTACTTTAACTGTTTTAAGTATGGTTGTCCTCCGCATGGTGGATTTGGATTTGGTTTGTCGCGTATGCTTATGCAGTTGTTGAGATTGGATAATGTCAGAGAGGCAAGTTATATTTATAGAAGTGTAGACAGATTGACGCCGTGAGAGTATTTAGTACCCAATTTATTCTTATAGTTTATTTAAAATGAAAAGTGAATCCTATAACTTTCACTATTATGCGATTTTAAGAGATGGTGATGACAGAAACAAAAAATAAAATGACCAATTACAGCAAGGTGAATTAGGTGAATCGAGATAATTTTTTAAATCCACTTCTTGAATGGTATAGAGACAATTTTCGAAGCTTACCATGGAGAAACTCAAAAAATCCTTATTTTGTTTTGGTGTCAGAGACTATGTTACAACAGACAAGAGTTCAAACTGTTTTAGCATATTTTGATAGGTTTATTGCAACTTTCCCGTCAGTACAAAGCTTGGCTGAGGCTGATTTAGAGTATGTTTTAAAACTTTGGGAGGGGCTTGGATATTACAGTAGAGCAAGGAATTTGCAATTTGCGGCAAAACAAATTGTGGAGCAATTTGAAGGTGTTTTTCCTAATAGTTATGAAGATATTTTAAAACTTAAAGGAGTGGGAGAGTACACAGCAGGTGCAATTGCATCCATCTGTTTTAATGAGAATACCCCATCCATTGATGGAAATGTTTTTAGAGTAGCGTGCCGCTTTTTGTCGGTAGATTTGGACATTTTTAAAAGGGAGAATAAAAATTGGATAAGAGAGAAATTATTGCCCTTGTATCAACAAACAGACAATAAAGGTGATTTTACGCAAAGTGTGATGGAGCTGGGTGAGGTTGTGTGTACTCCCAAAAAAGTACAGTGCCAGAATTGTCCGCTCAATAGATATTGTAAAGCGTTCGCGCAGGATATGGTTGTTTCATTGCCAAGACCTAGAAAAAAGGTAAGCAAACTTACGCAGCATGTCACTGCTTTTTTTTTGAAATGGGACAATCAAGTTGCACTTTTAAAAAGACAGCAAAATGGATTGTTGGCATTACTGTTTGAATTTCCTAATATTTTGCAACAACTATCCCGTGAACAAGCAATCATGAAAATACAGGAATTTGGATTTGAACAAGTAAAATGGATAAAGACAAGAAAACACAAGCATATTTTTACTCATAAAATATGGGAAATGAGTGCTTATTATTTTGAGGTGGAAGAAAAACAACTCAATTTTATTTGGAAAGACTTGCAACAAATCGGTGCGGATATTGCGTTGCCTAGTGCATTTAAGTGGATTTTAGAAAGTGAGGAAACCGCAATTAGTCAAGACTATAAGAGCTAGTGTGAATAAAGACAGAAAATATTACTAGTGAATTTTTGTCAAAAAATGCAAAATATCACTGGCAAAAATTTTTGCGCATTAGCTAAAATATTTTTTGCACATTTAATTCTAATAAAAATGTCAGTATAAAAAATGTATCAAAACAGTTGCAAAGTTGGCAAAAATATGGTATAATGTATTGTGTTTGATGTGCAAAGCTTGTTTTAGGCGCTTTGGCGGCGTAGCTCAGTGGCTAGAGCATTCGGTTCA
>JAITUJ010000047.1 GCA_031286385.1 Clostridiales bacterium
CAATTAAAATCATCTTTTTATTCATAAAAAGCAAACATTTTCGACATGTTCTTATAAAGTATTTTACAACAATACCCCATATTGAACACTGCCAATTGACTATTTTTTAGGTTATGTAGATAGCTAGACAACAATTTACACGCTACACGCTCTCTCATGAGAGAGTAAAAACTAGCAAAAGAATTCTTCTAGACAGTGTCGAGCCTTGTTTCTCGTTTAAAATACCTGTAAATTTTTTATAAATTTACAGTTTATCTTCATTTTTTACAGTCAACAGGAATAAGAAAACTGTTGACAGATGTTCAACAGTTTTCCATCTTAATAATTATAATACTTGCTCATACTCATACTTGCTCACAACTAAATATACTTCATTATTCCACAACTATTTTTACTTTGTCCCAAAAAGCCTATCACCCGCATCACCCAATCCAGGTACAATATATTTGTCAGCATTTAATTCTCTGTCTATACAAGCTGTATAGATTTCTATGTCACTGTGGTTTTTTGTCAACTGTTCTATACCATAAGGTACAGATACAATACACAAAAACTTGATTTTTTTAGGCTTATGTGTTTTTATCAGTTTTACAGCAGCAGATGCACTTCCACCAGTTGCCAGCATAGGATCAAGCAAAAGCACTGTTTTGTCAGTCAGTGTGGGCATCTTGCAAAAATATTCCTTAGCTTCAAATGTTTGATGGTCTCTGTACATGCCAATATGTCCCACAGCAGCAGTGGGAATCAAAGTTAGTATACCGTCTACCATGCCAAGCCCTGCACGCAAAATGGGCAAAAGTACAACGCTGTCTTTTTTTATAAGATTTTGTGTCGTAGTTTCCAATGGGGTGACAATTTTAGTAGGGACAGTAGGCAATTCGCGCAAAGCTTCATATCCCAACATTAACGCTATTTCTTTTGCGTACTCTCTAAACTCTTTTGTCCCTGTACCTTTATCTCTCATCAATGAAACCTTGTGATTGATTAGGCAGTGATTGATATGTTTTAAATTACTATTTATATTCATTTGTTTTCTCCTATATTTGATTTATCTTTTGGCAAAAGTAGATTTGCCAATATACCTACAACAGTTGCTACAAAGATGGCACTTAAACTAAAATTTTGTGTAATTTCTATATTTCCATGATATTCTGATAGAATGAACCCTAAACCTACGGAGAGTATTAGTGAAGAAATAACCAAGTTGCGACTATTTTTAAAGTCAATTTTTGATTCAACTAAAATCATTACGCCACACGTTGCAATCATTCCAAACAGCACAATAGAAACACCACCAATTACAGGACTAGGTATAGTTTGCAATATTGCCCCAAACTTGCCAAAGAATGCCAATGCAATAGCAATCATGGCACACAATCTAATCAGTTTTGGATCAAAATTTTTTGTGGTTGCCAATACTGCTATATTTTCGCTGTAAGTGGTATTGGCAGGGCCACCCAAAAAACCTGCTAACATTGTGGCCAATCCATCCCCCATTGATGTGCGGTGCAATCCCGGATCTTCTATCACATTTTTACCAATGACCGAACTTACAGAACTCATAGCACCTATTTGTTCCATAAATGTAACAATGGAAACAGGTGCAATTACGACAATACTAGACCATTCAAACTTTGGCAAGTGCAAGAATCCCTCTGAATAGTAAGGTATATTGAACCAGTTAGAAGAATGCACAGTTTCAAACCCCATTACATTTAGTCCGCAAGCATAGAGTATCAAGCAAAGTAAATAACCAGCTAGAATGCCGCACAGTATTGGTAACAACTTAAAAATACCTTTACCACGCAACATCAACACCAATATGACAACCAAAACAAAGCAAGCCACCAACCAACTTAACCACGGATAATCCAAAAATGCAGATTCGGTGTCACTTGCTAGATGTCCACTAGAATTATCTATGCCGACGCCAACTAAGCTTAACCCTATCAAAATTACAATAGGTCCGACTACCACTGGCGGAAAGACTTTTTTTATTTTTTGCACACCCAAAGCAAACACTAAAAGTGCAAATAAAAAATACATGGCACCTGCCACAATAATTGCTCCACCGGCATACTGTGCTCCTTGATTTGCCACAACCGCAGTAATACCAGGTATAAATGCAAATGAAGAACCCAAAAAAATAGGCACCTTCATTTTTGTCACAAAGTGAAAAACGAGTGTGCCTAAACCTGCTGTTAGTAACGCAACTGATGTATCTAAACCAGTTAATATGGGAACTAAAATGGTCGCCCCAAACATAGCAAATAAATGCTGCAAGCTCAGAGCTACTTCGCGTCCTGTATACCCTTTAAAAATAATCACAAAATTTTCCCTCCACTTTTTAGTACAAACGGGTATATTCTAACACAATAAAAAACACTTGTCAAGTAAATTACAAAAAGATGTTTAGTATTTTTTAACACAGTCTTACAAGGCTGTCAAAATTCACACTTTATAGGTCTTTCAAATAGTTGTTGCAACATTTCAATAGGAGTAATCTTGTTGTCAAGCGCATCATTTAAAGCATAGGTTAGTGGCAAATCAATATTTAGTTTCTTGCCCAAATTTGAAACAGCCTGTGCAGTCGCTACGCCCTCTGCAAGCTTTGAATAAACTTCACCTTTGGCAAACAATTCACCCCACTTACGATTGTTGCTATGATGAGAAAATAGTGTAGTTTCATAATCTCCTAGATGACATAACCCATAAGCAGACATGTGACTGCCTCCCACAGTATCTATCAACCTTCCAATTTCTCTTGCACCTCTTGACATTAATGGTCCTTTTAGGCAACTCATATCCCTTCCGTCCAGCATTCCTGCTATTATTCCAATTATGTTCTTTGTAGCAGCGCCAAATTCTGTACCTATGATATCTTGACCATAATAAAATCTCACTACTTTGCTAACAAGCATATCCGCTAACTTCTGTGTCAAACTTTGACTATAACTGTCTATTAACATGCAGTTTGGAAGATATCTTACAAAGTCTTGAATGTGACCTGGACCAGCCCAAACAGCCAATCTATCTTTGTTCAGTCCACACTCTATTGCAACTTGCGTCAGACGCTTGCCAGTTTGCAACTCAATACCCTTCATACACAATACGACAATCTTGTCTTGAATCGTCTTTACTACTTGGGAATTTAAAAATTCACGCAACTTTTGAGATGGTATAGATATCAAAACTAAATTGCAGTCTTTTGTAGCTTGTTCAAAATCAGTGGTTATACAAATTGCCTTTGGCAATGCTACATAGCTGTTTATACCACTGTACTGCTCACTTGCACTGTTGTTAAAAACTTCTATATTTTTAGAACCAGCTCTTCCCCACAAAAAAGTACTTGCACCTATGTAGTTGCAATACCATGCCAAAAAAGACCCCCATCTTCCACAACCTAAAACGCAAATTTTCATAACCCCTCCTAAATGTAATTATAGTATATTTTACACATTCTGTCAAACTCTTATAATAGCATAGTTTGAATTTTCCGTAATAAATCTGCATTTACTTGACAGCAGAAAACCCTTATATTATAATAAAGGTGAGGAGAAATAATGATGATAGGGTTGACAATGGATAAACTTATAGCCTTATGCAAAGGAAGAGGTTTTATTTTTGCAGGCAGTGAAATTTATGGTGGTTTAGCAAACTCTTGGGACTATGGACCACTTGGTGTTGAATTAAAAAACAACATAAAAGCAGCTTGGTACAAAAAATTTGTGACGCAACATAAAGACAATATAGGGTTAGATAGTTCAATCATCGGCAATCCTAACATTTGGAAATCTAGTGGACACCTAGATGGTTTTAGTGACCCTTTGATGGATTGTAAATCTTGTAAGACAAGACATAGAGCGGACAGTATTGTGCAAAATTATGCAAGTAAAAAATCAAAAAAAATTAGTGCGAATATGTGTGACAGTGAACTAGAACAGTTTATTGTAGACAACAAAATAGCATGTCCAAATTGCGGTAAATCTGATTTTACTCCCATACGCAAGTTTAACTTGATGTTTAAGACTTATGTAGGTCCAAGCCAAGACAGTGCAAGTACAGTATATTTGCGCCCTGAAACTTCACAAGGCATATTTATAAACTTTAAAAACCTATTGAGAACAAATCGAAATAAAATGCCTTTCGGTGTTGGGCAAATTGGTAAATCTTTTAGAAACGAAATTACACCAGGTAACTACATTTTTAGAACGAGAGAGTTTGAGCAAATGGAATTGGAATTTTTTTGTGAACCTGGTACAGATGGAGAGTGGTTTAATTATTGGAAAAACTTTTGCGTAAAATGGCTTTCTGATTTAGGCATATCTCATGATAACATGCGTGTACGCGATCATCAACAAAGTGAATTAAGCCATTACAGTAGTGCTACTAGTGATATAGAGTTTAATTTCCCTTTTGGGTGGAATGAACTTTGGGGCATTGCAAATAGAACTGACTTTGATTTAAAAGCACACAGCAATGAAACAAATGAACTCACATATCAAGACAGTATAACTCACAAAAAATATGTTCCCTATATAATAGAACCTTCGCTTGGATTGGATAGAGTTTTACTAGCTTTTCTATGTAACGGTTATACAGAAGAGCCGTTGCAAAAAGACAATCGGCTTGTATTAAAACTTCACCCAATATTAGCACCCTACAAAGTTGCTGTTTTACCACTGCAAAAAGATCAACAAATTTTACAAAAATCAAATGAGCTTTACACTCTGTTAAACTCACAATTTACCATAACATACGACGACACAGCATCTATAGGTAAAAGATACCGCAGACAGGATGAAATTGGTACACCTATGTGTGTGACAATAGATTTTGAAACGCTAGAAAACAATACTGTCACAATAAGAGACCGTGACACAATGGCACAGCAGAGATTGGGTATTCATCAATTGCTAGAATACATTCAGAATAAAGTTAAGTTTTAATTTTGAGTGTCCATCATTACAAATTTTTATTATAGTATAGACTTTATACAAATAGCACAACTTATGAGTAAATGGCAAATTTATTAAAGTCATATAAAAAATTTGTAAAAGTTTCAGCTCTATTCATTTTGTTGTATTGTTTTTTTGTGCCTTCTTTTATGTTACTAATAAATACATTTTTTATTAGTACTTCATCTGTCTTGCCGAGTGATGATATTTCACAGAACACAGATTTTTTTGATAGAGCTGTTGAACAAAGGCGACAGTTTGAAATTCAAGGTTTAGGTATGCGTGTCGAGACCGTACAACAGGCTCATTCTGTTCAGTTGCCTTGGTTTCCATATGAACCTACTGGTATATATGTAACACAAAATGAAAATTTGGTCATTAATGTAGAATCAGCAACCAATATTGAACTGACCGTAGGTGTCACTTGCAATCCATCAGTGTTCGTAGGGTCAGCTCCCATAGAGCTGCAAAATGGAAAAAACACATTGACATCACCAAGAGATGGACTTTTATTTTTTAGTAGATTCCACAAAGGTAATGCAAAAATACAAGTAGAAACTGGGGGAACATATTCCCCATTCTATATACTGGGCAAGACAAGTTTAGCAGAATGGCAAGATATGCTAAACAACCAAAGTAAATCAGATGCAGTTGAGTTGATAACGGACAGAACCTATTTACAAGCTAGTCGCAGCAGTGCATTGCAATACCTAAGCAATGGTACTGACCCTTCTAAGCTATTAAATGCTATGGATTTAGCACATGACTATCAAGACATGGCATCAGGATTATCACCAAATGCAAAAGAATTAAAAAATCTTTCAAATCCATATAGGCTAGCTTACATTCAAGATTCTGTAAAAAAAATGATTTACGCTACCAACTATTATACAGGGTATCAAGATGAATTTATGGATAATGTGCTGTTGGTAGACAAATTTGGTTGGGGGCCATGGCATGAAGAAGGGCACACTAGACAGCTTGACTCAACCATATGGACACAAAAAAATATAGAAACTACCAATAATATTTACTGCATGTACATTCAATACATGTTTCATGGTAGAGGCATAGAACTAGACGACATATATGACAAGGCATTTGCGTGGAGAGATGATGGCAACAATTCAAAAACTTTTGATGACTTAAAAGATTTATTCCAATCACTTGTACTTTTTTGGCAACTCCACTTAGGATTTGGAAAAAATTTTTATCCAAGATTTCACCAGCTTTATCGCAGTTTAAATGATACAGATAAGTTTTATTTAAAAAATCAAGAAGATAAAAAACAATTTTTTATCATAGTAGCATCTTTGGCAGCCAATAGAAACCTAGTACCTTACTTTGCAAAGTGGTATGTTTCTGCTTCACAAGCCACTATTAATTTTACAAAAGGCTTGCCAGATTTGCAACAACCAATTTATAATGGCACAGATAAAAATCCCATTGTAGAGTACACAATAGAAGATGACTTTAAAGTACCTAAACCGCCTTCTTTGACAAAACCTCCTCAAGATATTGAAGGTCAAAAATTGACAATCAATGCTAGTTTGGATAGAAGTATTTTACTCAACGGGCAAAGTGGCGGGACGGTCAACATGAGTTATAAATCCAGCGGACAAAATACAGTTTGGGAACTCATCAAAACTGATCAGAAATATCAGGGAAATGACACATATTATATTAAGAATATTGGATTAGGTAGTTATTTAAAAGACAATGGAGTATCACAAAAAATTACCACAGTTAGCGACTTGAACAGTGCAACAAAATGGTATTTACCTATTGCAGATGTGAGCATATTTGGCACAATTTACAGTATTTTAACATTAGATGGCGGCTTGCTTACACAAGAACACTATGGTTTACCTACAAGTTCTATGTCAATGTATATTGACAAAAAATTTGATGCAAATAAAACGAGATACATTTTTGATTTTGTGGACTTTAAACCTCCCTTTATGGTAAGAGGGCTCACCGCAAAGCAAAGTGATAACAGTATAAAAGTAGAGTGGGTAGCTTCCTATCAAGCTGACGAATATCAAGTGTACAAAAAAATAGATGATGGACAGTATAAATTGGTTACAACAACATCAAATACTCAATTTTTGGATACGGATGCTCCTAGTCAATCTTTTATACAGTACTTTGTGATTGCTAGCAACACAAGTGGACAAAGTTCAGCTAGTGATGTGGTCAGTGTAGGGGAAGGTGACACAGAGCCAGAGGAACCAGGAGAACCAGAGGAGCCAGGAGAACCAGAGGAGCCAGGAGAGCCAGAGGAACCAGGAGAACCAGAGGAGCCAGGAGAGCCAGAGGAGCCAGGAGAACCAGAGGAGCCGGGAGAGCCAGAGGAACCAGAGGAGCCGGGAGAGCCAGAGGAACCAGGAGAACCAGAGGAGCCTCCGCCCCCACCTCCGCCTCCTCCGCCTCCTCCACCTCCTGAACCACCAGTTGACCCAGGAGGGGATCCAACACAAGATGACTATTCAAATATTATAAATTTTATAGTCATAAGCATATTTTTGTTGATACTAATCTTTATTATAGTGTCTGTGTCTAGCTCTAACAGTAAAAAACGAAAAAATGCATCAAGATCTAGGTATAATTCAAATAATAAAAATAGAAGAAAATAAAAAACAGTACTGGATTTTTAAATTATCCAGTACTGTTTTTTTACTGCTATCTTATTTTTGTAATATTACTATCTTTTTTGCCGCATGCGCAAGTTGGAATCTAATATTTTTTTGCGTAATCTTATATTTTGTGGAGTGACCTCTAAATATTCATCATCAGCGATATAAACCAAAGCTTGCTCCAAACTAAAAATTTTACAAGGTGTCAACCTTAAGCTTTCATCACTGCCACTCGCACGCATATTTGTCAGTTGCTTCTTTTTACAGACATTGACGACAATGTCTTCTGACTTTGGATTCTCTCCCACTATCATTCCAGAATACACAGGCACACCTGCTCCTACAAACAATTCTCCACGCTCTTGTGCATTAAATAGACCATATGCTGATGTTGTACCCGTTTCATGTGCTATCAAACTTCCGCTATTGCGTCGCTCAATTTCACCTCTGTAAGAATCATATTTTAAAAAAATACTATTGAGAATTCCTTCTCCTTTTGTATCTGTTAAAAACTCTGACTTGTATCCAAACAGTCCCCTAGAAGGAATATCAAAATCCAGCCTCATACGACTGCCAAAGGGGTTCATTGTTACCAAATCACCTTTGCGCACACCCATTTTTTGCATAACAGCACCCACAAAATCCACAGGCACATCAACAGTAAGGCGATCAATAGGTTCCAATTTTTTGCCATTTTCATCAAACTTAAACAATACTTTGGGCATACTTACAGCAAATTCATACCCCTCTCTTCTCATATTTTCTATTAAAATAGACAAGTGCATTTCACCACGACCGCAAACTTTAAAGGCTTCACTGCTGTCAGTATCACTTACCCTGATGGATACATCTTTTATGCGCTCTTTATACAGCCTATCCCGCAAATTTCTGCTGGTGACAAATTTCCCTTCACGACCAGCAAACGGACTGTCATTTACCAAAAAAGTCATCTCAACATTGGGTTCTGTAATTTTTGGGAACTCAATGGCAGTGATATCTTCTGCATCACTTACAGTGTCACCTATTGTCAAGTCTTCTATACCACTAATGCAAACAATTTCACCAGCAGTTGCACTGTCCACTGTAACTCTATCTAAGCCTTCAAATCTAAACAAAGAACCTATTTTTACTTTGACAGGGGGCTTGTCCTGACTATAAAAGTTTGTCACTACTGCTGGTTTACCAAAAACTAGCGTACCACTTTCTATACGACCTATACCAATGCGACCCACATAGTCGTTGTGATCCAAAGCACTGACAAGCATCTTAAATGGTTTATCCGGATTACCATCAGGAGGGTCAATGTGAGTTATTATGGTTTCAAATAGCGGGACAAAGTCCACGCCTGGTGATTCTATGCTCATGGTTGAAGTACCTAGTCTAGCACTGCAAAAAACAATAGGGCTATCCAAATGCTCGTGCTTTGCATCTAAATCCATCAATAACTCTAAAACTTCATCACAAACCTCGCCAATTCTTGCGTCTGCTCTGTCTATTTTATTGACAACTACAATGACTTTGCGGTCAAGATTGAGTGCTTTTTGCAACACAAATCTAGTCTGCGGCATAGTTCCTTCATATGCGTCCACAAGCAAAATTACGCCGTTGACCATTTTCAAAACGCGCTCTACCTCACCCCCAAAGTCAGCGTGACCTGGCGTGTCAACTACATTTATCTTATAATCCTTAAAACAAACTGAAGTATTTTTTGCCAATATAGTTATTCCGCGTTCTCTCTCCAAATCATTGCTGTCCATCACTCTCTCAGCAACTTGCTGATTATGCCTAAAAACTCCACCTTGTTTCAACATTTGGTCAACAAGCGTGGTCTTGCCATGGTCTACATGGGCAATGATGGCTACATTTCTTATTTTATCGTTTTTCATTTTATCCTTTATAAGCCACAATTAAATTTAACATTAAACTACTTCTATCGGTGCGTATACCAAAGCCAATTCTAGTGTACCCATCGTTTCAAAGTTTATTTTTGCATAAGGGCTGTTCATTTCGCCTGATAAGCTGACAATTTTACCTATACCAAATTTTTGGTGTACAATATTTACGCCAACTTTAAATTGACTAAAATCTTTATTTGACTTTTGCAGATTGGAATGTGAAAACTGAAATTTTGGCTTTTCACATTCACTTTGAGATACTTTATTTGCATAAAAACCAGTTGGTCTATCACTTTTAAATTTAGAAATGTAAGCAGACACAAGCCCTGTTTCCTTCAAAAATACACTAGGGATAAGTGGTTTTTGCTGATTGTAAATAAACCTATAATTGCAACTTGTCAAATAGAGTCGCTTTTTTGCTCTTGTCAAAGCTACATACATCAAACGCCGTTCTTCTTCCATTTCTTGCATATCGTCCAAACTTCTCTTGCTCGGGAATATCTCTTGTTCACAACCCACAACAAAAACGACCTCAAATTCCAATCCCTTTGCACTGTGAATAGTGCTAATACTCACACAGTCAACTTTTTTGTCGTCATCGATTGCATCTTCACTGTACAAAGTTATGCTATCCAAAAAATCTTGCAGAGATAAGTCAGGATTGCTCTCAACTCTATTAAAAACCATATTTGTAAATTCTTCAATATTTAACAGCCTATTATAGTCTTCTTCACTGTTATCGTTAAATATACTTTTTAAATTTAGAATCTTTAATACAGTATTGGTAAATTTGTCAATTGGCAAATCCGCACTTTGCACAATCTCATTTATTGACTGACCAAAATGTTCAAGTTTTTTTGCCAGTGACTTTGACAATTTTTTATGAAAGCTGTCATCTAAAACAACGCTGTAAAGTGATTGACCTGTCAATGTTGCAATCTGCCGCAGGCTAGAAATGCTCGCTTCTCCTATGCCTTTTTTGGGAAAATTCAAACAACGCAAAAATGAGTCATTGTCGTCAGGATTTAGCGCTACCTTAAAATACGCCAATATATCTTTGATTTCTTTTCTGTCAAAAAACTTAAATCCACCTTTAACTTTGTAAGGAATATTGTATGCAAGCAACCTCTCCTCAAAATTGCGGGACAGTGCATTCAGTCTCATCAGTATGGCAATTTCATTGGGACTCACCCCATGATTGTTTATCAAGTTGTTTATCAACCCCACAACAAAGTCAGCCTCTCTACTGTCACTACTCATGGCATTGTACAGTACGTCATTGCCACTGTCATTTTGCGTCCACAGTTTTTTTTCTATACGCCCTTTGTTATTGGCTATAACTGCGTTTGCCACTTCCAATATTTTTTTTGTACTTCTATAATTTTGTTCAAGCTTGAAAATTTGAGCCCCAAACTCTCGCTGAAAAAGTTTTATATTGCTAACATTTGCACCGCGCCACCCGTATATAGATTGGTCCTCATCACCTACGGCAAAGATATTGCGATGTTTTGAAGCCAGCAACTTGACAATTTGGTACTGTATATTATTGGTATCCTGAAATTCGTCAATGTGAATGTACCTAAATTTTTCAGCATAATAGTCTTTTATATCTTGACAGGTGTTGAGTAAATGTACAGTTTTTGTCAACAAGTCATCAAAATCAAGACTGTTTGCTTGCTTTAATTCTTTTTCATACGTGTGATAAATATCCGATATTATGTCCGCACAATTCAAATTTTGATAAAAACTAGCAAACTCGCCTGTCGCTACATCGTTTGACTTTGCATCTCCTATATAGTGCATAGCTTTTTTTAATAAGTCAGAATCAAAGTTATTCTCTTTAATGATTCTCTTTATCAAGCGTTCTTTTTCTTGCTCGCCATAAACACAAAAGTTCTTTTTATATCCAATAGATTCAATTCCTGACTTTAATATTCTCAAACAAAGTCCATGAAATGTGCTAATCCATAGGTCTTGACTGTACGACAATTTATGCAACCGCTCACGCATTTCCTGTGTAGCTTTGTTGGTAAAAGTTATAGCTAATATATTGTAAGCCTTTACACCTTTATCTTGTACTAAATGTGCTATCCTGTGTGTAAGTGTCCTGGTCTTACCAGAGCCTGCACCAGCAATGACTAAATATGCACCTTCTGTATTTTCACAGACTTCTCTTTGTTTTTCATTTAGTTTTTTTAAATCAAATTCATTTAGTTGTTCCAAATCATAAACCATGCAAACAATAGTATAACAAAATTCTGCAAAAAAGTCAAAGTATTCTGGTATATTTTCGTCTTGATATAGAAACTAGTAAATAAAAAATATTAAAGTCATATACAAATCTGCTTAAAAATCATAAACCTGACCACCATGAAAAGCACTCAAACCTACAACTAGCCAACGCCAAAACAATCATTAAACTTATATTTGCAGAGTAATCAATAAAACATTTTGCTCACAAAACTTTGACAACTGTAACTTAATTTTTTCTAAGTCAAATAAATATTTTTGATTTCTTTGTATGTAATAATTTTGTTGCATTTGTTTCTCCTTTTGTATAAAACTATATCACACTTTTTATTGAATCTTTTTTAGTATAATATTTGCAAGTTTATTAGATTCAAATTTTGTAAATTTATTACAAATAAAAAAGCAACGATTGATATTTGTCAATCGTTGCTTTTTTATTATTCTTTATCTAAATTTACCAAGTGTTCTACAATTTTCTCCATAGCACTATTATCTGTTTGAGGGAATAAGTACTTTAAAATTATAAGTGGCATTGCTATTATGGCTAAAAGTAGACTTGCAGATGCAGTAATTATCTTTTCAATTTCACCTCGATTAAATGCTTTGATTAAAAATACGCTCATTACTATAAATGAAAAAAGAAAAACTCCAAACACAAGCCAGTATGTTATATGTCTATATGTTTTTTTGAAATTATTTAGTGCTACATAATTTCCCAATAAATCAGTGTAATATTTTTGCCGTTTTCCTTTTTCATCTTCTTTTATCTTTTCATAATCTTTTTCTATTTCAAGGTTTACTTTTTCTTCAATTATACTGGGATTATAAGGCTCTTGTATTGATTGTAGTAGTTCTTGTAATTTAGAATTGTCCATAAAAGCCTCTTATCCATCTCAATCTATTTCTCATTGCATCAAAAGAAACCTGATATATTTTTGCTAAATCTCTTACAAGTTCTAAATCTATTTCTGTTACTTTAAAAAAATTATTATTAAGCTCTTTAAATAAGCTTTCTGATGGCATTATAAGCTCAGCAGCAAAATTATTTATTCTAAATTCATCTTTGTCTAATCTATTTCCACTATCTCTATGTTCATAAATTGATTCTCTGTATTGTCCACTTTCATCTAAATAGTCTAAAAAATAGTGTCCCAATTCATGTGCCAAAGTGAACCTTTGGCGTGTCACTGCATGATTAGAATTTAATATTATGAACTTGAAATAATTTTCCTCTTTTATTATTTGAGGAGTTTTGTCTGATACATATATTGCACCTGAAAAATCATCGCTATATTTACCATAAAAAATAGTAATATCATGTTTTTTTGCAATGCCAATTAAATCAACGGGTGGAGTTAAAAACTCTATATGCTCTTTTTTTACTTTTTCAATATTCATATAATACATACTCCTAAATATTATGCAAATAAACTTATTATAAGTTACCTATGAAACAAAATAAAACCTACACATAAATAAAAGTCAAATATTTATATCTATATAAATATTATACAAAAACCTAATAAAAAAGTCAACTGTCGAAATATCGTACAATTATAATTACTTTGTCTACAATGGGCACTGGGCTGACTCTATCAGTAACCATTACAGAACTATCAAAAGTAAATGCAGATAATATAAGAATGTCTTTTGATATATCAAATGTGGTCATATAGAATAGGGAATTACTGAAAAAAAAGCAAGCGTTTTTCAGTAACTTTTTTATCTTTTTTAAAAATATTTTGTAAATTTGTACTGGAAATATTTTCCATATGTATGTTTTGGGTATATTGTTGTATTTGCTACATAAAGTTAACTTTTTCTAGTGTTGTCATCTTGTCTTGTGCTTGTTGTACCTTTCGGCGTTCCCACTGCCGTAAACTTGCTACCCAGTCCCACATGGGGGTATTGCCTACTTTCCAACCCTTACTTTGATAAAAGTCCCAAAACTCTTGTGGGTCAGTATGTGTGTATCCACAATCTGCACAATTCATTTGAACTTCTAAAAGTGTAGGTATCACTGTCCCCAACTCTCTCTCATTCTGCCTGCTTGGTACATAAGGAGAGTTAGTATTATTGTTACTTTTATTTACTTTAGTTTTGTTTTCTTTTCTTTGTAGCATTTCTGTTACATTAACTCCAGTTTCTGCTACATTAACTAGGGTTTTCGTTACATTAACTCCCGTTTTTTCAACATTATTAGACTTCTTAGGCATATCACTAGTAGCCGTTTGTTCGGCATCTGGTGGCGATTCTTCATCAGTACCATCAGTTAGCAACCAATATTTTTTGTTATGAATTAGTCTTCTCTTGGCGACATCTTGGTATCGTCGCTGAATGCCAACAGAGGTGATCACATCTGCGGTCAGAAGTTTTTTATCTATTAGATTAATTTCCGCCATTGCCTGCACCACTTGCACAACTAATTGTTTGGAAATGTCCTCTCGGCACCAGTCCTTTGTCTTACGAGGTAAGCTCTTGTATATTTTTCCAGCAACATTTTCAACAGATGATTCTAAATAATATCCATTACGGTAAATCATCGTCAGCAGTCTAAAATACACGCACTCTCCAATCATTCCCCACTTATCTGTTAACTCAAATATTTTCATGTCCTCAAAAAAGTCCACATCCAAAGGAAAATAAAGTAATCCTTGTTTTGGTGGTCTTGCCATATAGCTCCCTTTTTGATTTATAAAAATAAGCGGCTCTGTGCGTTACTATTTAACTGTGGGGCTTACTCCACAGCACCGCTATTGTAATTTGTTATCTTACTAATTTTTCATAGCATCTTGCATTGCATCTTGCATTTCTTGTTCTGTCCAATCATCTATTGCATCATCAAATGGATTGGCTTGTGCTTGTTCAATGGAATTTGGGGCTTGTGCGGGCTTAGTTTGCGGTTGCAACACTTCACCAGTTTCCATATCAATATCTACAATATCATTATCTATGTCAACAACGCTAGCCTCTACCACTTCTGCTTGTCACTCTCATATGCAGTCTTTCCTGCTGTCAGCATAAAGGTTTGAGTAAAGTCTACCTTTGCCCATCAACTATTTTCTCTTGTCCAACCAACCCACATATTTTGCATATTCCTTTTGTACTCATTGCTAATCCTCCCAACTCAAATTTAACTCATTTTTGATAAAGTCTTGTGCTATTAGATTGGCATCAAGCTCATCATCAACTTTGTGTTGCAAGCAGTCCTCACAAAGTCCTTTCCACTCTTTCTCAAAGTAGCCACTGTTGTTGCATCTCTTACATTTTGATTTTTTCATGATTATATCCTCCTAAAAACAAAAAATAGGCTCGCCAGTTACGGCGAACCTACTATCTTTTACTAATTTTTGGTTAAAAACTAATTAAAAATAGGTTCATCATCTACTGACAAACCTATTATACCTTAACATAGAATAGGG
Source organism: Clostridiales bacterium (assembly GCA_031286385.1). GTDB lineage: Bacteria > Bacillota > Clostridia > Christensenellales > Pumilibacteraceae > WRGC01. Next base: position 15,162 of record JAITUJ010000047.1, read on the forward strand.
AATTACTATTGATACTTAACATTGTACCCTACTGTATTAGGATAAACTTTTTCCTTCCTCGCTCATGCTAATCCTAGCCGTCTATTGTAACCATTCATAAAATTGAACCATACACCACTATACATGTCAACTAGAACTTTATAAAAAATAAAAAGCTTAAATTAATTTTAAAAAATTAATACCTTGTTAAAGTTATTTAACGAAAAGAGTTGCCACATATTCGTAGCAACTCTAAATCTCAATCAACTTCAAATTTGTACCCTTTTCCCCAAACTGTGACAAATCTCCAATTTTCCCCTTGTCCCAATTTCTCTCGTATACGCTTTATGTGAACATCCACAGTGCGTGTATCTCCGTCATAACCCACTGCCCATACTTTTTCTAACAGCTTTTCTCTACTAAACACAAACATAGGGTGTGTAACAAAGTGATGCAAAAGTTCTATTTCCTTTGGCGGCATCTCTATACGCTGTCCATCTTTTTTTACAGTGTAATTGTTAATGCTGACAAATAAATTACCTATTGAAATGTCATTGACATTGCTATCTGTTGCAATGGACTGTGAACGGCGCAAAATAGCTTTTATGCGACTTATTACTTCCTGCATCTCAAATGGTTTTGTAATATAGTCGTCTGCACCCAATTCTAATCCACCAATTATATCCGCCTTTTCACCTTTTGCTGTAACCATAATTACAGGAACTTGACTTATCTGCCGCAATCTCTGTAGAGTTTCTATCCCATCTAAATCGGGCATCATTACATCAAGCAATACAATGTTAAATACATCATCCTTGATTTTTTGTAAAGCATTGTTACCATTGTGACAAATGATTGTATCAAAGCCTTCCTTTTTAAAGTACAATGGGTACAACTGGCAAAGTTTTTCATCGTCATCTACAACCAAAACTTTTATTTTATTCAAACTGTTATCCATTTGCTCTCCTCAATATAGTTGCGTAATAATATTTACATATCCTACACACAAATTTTGTACATATTTAACAAAATATTTACAACAAGTTATGCAATGCATACATTGACACAAAATGTCTACTTATTAGTATACAAAATATTGACATGTATGACAAGTATTTTAACAAATTATTTTTTGTCAAATTTTACAAATACGTAAAAATCAACAATACATAAAAACTTGCTTTATTATTCCAACAAAAATGAATCTCTTTTAACGGTACACAGAGCTTGGTAAATGTCGGACAAAATAATAACTAACCAAACCTACAAAGATGCCCGCACCAGCGCTAGCCAGAAACATGAGAGGAAACATGAACAGAACATGAGCATTTGCAACGACTACACTAGCAATGCACAACTGCACAAAGTTGAATACCAAAGCTGAAACAAAGCTAATACACATCAAGCTAATTTTATCAAAGACAAACACATAGAGAATTGTCATAGTCGTCAATGCCGCCAAGCTAGAAGGTAAACTGTACATCAATGCAACTACATTTCCAGTAAAAAAACTAGCTAATAAACACCGAATAATCACAACTAAAAAGGCATCAATAATACCTAACAATATCAGAGCGCACAAACTCACCACATTAGCCAACCCAAGCTTTGCACCGGGTGCAAACGCAAATATTGGTGGAATCAAACTTTCCAATAAAAACATAATCAAAGCGATGGCAACAAACAGTGAAATTCGTACAGTCTTTTTTGTTACAGTTTGGTTATTCATAATTTAATTTAAAATGTCGAGGTCACTCTCACCGATAACTCTTAAAAAGACATTGTAAGGGGCACATACAATTGTTTGATTCACCCTACTTATTTTGCCCGTTTTTTTACAAATTTGATCAGGACAATCTGCTTCTTCAACCCACACTGCACCATTTTCAATAACTATCAATAAGTGACCGTCATAGATATCCAGGTGCAATTGCGTATTCTGATTTAAACTCACTGTTTTGATTAAAGTGCCTTGTTTCCAAACTTGCACACTTTCACCCTTTTTATTAAACAAAAACAAGAGTGCAAATATAGACAACATCACCAGCCCAACGATAAAAGCTAAGTCTAAAATTTTTATCGGTCTACCGTATTTAATTTTGTCAATTTTTTTTACATTCATTAACTTTACATCAATTTAAAAAAAACACAATTCCCAAAGTGCCTGGTCCACAGTGACAGCCAATCACAGGACCTATGGACTTCTGCCAAATTTCTGCATTTGGATAACTTGTTTTGATTTCTGTGGCTATACTGTTACTGTCATCATCACATTGTGCTGACATTATGCAGATTGGTAAGCTTAAATCAACATCACTGTCCTTTAATTTATTTAACAAGTATTTTAATGAAGCCTTTCTGCCTTTAACTTTATCCATTTTTATTAGCTTGCCATCTTCCATTTTTAGTATGGGCTTTATATTGAGTACACCGCCAACAAAAGCAGTAAATCCGCTGATTCTACCTCCTCTTTTTAGATATTTCAAGTCATCAACGGTTACATAAGTCTGTTCTCTCTTACTGACCTCCATAACATAGTCTATAATCTCATCGTCTTTAACACCTTGACTGTGCTTTAAAGCTGCCAACCAAACCAAAACTCCCGCTCCAATAGACATTTGTCTAGTGTTCACAACAGTAATTTTTCTGTCACTGTACTTTTTTTGCAATTGACTTATGGCTGTGTCCATTTGTGCAAAAGTACCACTCATATCATGAGAAAATGAAATATATAAGATGTCCTCTCCGCTTTCCAAAACAGGCTCAAAAATATCTATATACTCAGAAGGGTTTAAGCCTGACGTACTGGTATTGGCACCCTTTAACATACTGTTATAAAAAGAATTTTTATCAAAATCTGTACCATACTCTTTTTCCTGCAATTTACCATTGACAAAATACGGTATCTTTATCAAATTTAAATCCATCTTTTGCACTATGTCAAAGATATCACAACAAGAATCACAAAAAAACTTACTCATATTTGCTCCTTTCTTACATAATAAGTATACAATATCATTAATAAAAAAGCAACTATTTTTTTACAGTATTACCATATTTTTGGTAATTGTTTAGACAGTCCTCGGCAACTTTTGCTACATTATTGGCAAGAAACCCAAAGTGTTCAAAAACTTCATCATACTTTCCACTTTTACCAAATCTATCTATACCTACAACGGCACCATCTAAACCCACATACTTATACCATCCTAGACTACTTCCTGCTTCAATGGCCACCCTTACACGCACAGAGTTGGGCAAAATAGACTGTTTATACTCTTCATCTTGTTCATCAAAAATTTGAGTACAAGGCATAGATACAACACTTGCACAAATTTTTTGATTTGACAAAATTTTCTGTGCTTGCAAAGCCAAGGCGACTTCACTGCCAGTTGCAATTAAGATTACTTTTGGAGTAGCTGATGGGCGTACTACAATGTACCCACCTTTTTTTGGATCTCCACTATTATTTGGCAAAATAGACAGTTCTTGCCTCGACAGACAAAATGCAAATGCTGAATGTCCTTTTAACCAACATTCAAATGCTGCCACGGTCTCTTTGCTGTCTGCTGGTCTAAAAACTTTTAAATTGGGCAAACTTCGCAAAGCTGTCAAGTGCTCCACAGGTTGATGTGTAGGACCATCTTCGCCCACCCCTATACTGTCGTGAGTAAAAATATACAATAATGGCAGATTCATCAACGCACTCATTCTTAAACTACCTTTTAAATAGTCACTAAAAACAAAAAAAGTAGATACAAAATTTATAAAACCACCGTGTAGTTGCATGCCATTTGCAATGCCCGCCATAGCGTGTTCTCTCACCCCATACCCAATATTTTTTCCGCATCTGTTTTCAAAACTGTACACACCACTACTTTGTATCGTGGTCTTATTGCTAGACGCCAAATCAGCAGAACCACCAAAAATATTAGGCAATTTTTCAGCCAATTTATTTAGCACGCTTCCGCAAATATTGCGAGTAGAGTCTGCACTTTTTTGAACGGTATTTAAAGAACCAAAGTCAAAATTGTGCATTTTTTCAAAACCAGAAAGCCAACTTTGATATTCATCAAAAAGAGCGGGAAATTTGGATTTGTAGTTTTCTACCAATATACACCATTCTTGCTCTTTTTTTTCTAGTCTTACTTTTATTTGTTCAATGTGAATTTGCACTTCCTTTGGTATAGAAAAAGGCTCATATTTCCAATTTATCTGATTCTTGAAATTTGCTATGCACTCATCTCCCAAAGGTGAGCCATGACTTTTAGAACTGCCAGATAGAGCAGTTCCGTATCCAATCACTGTGTTGCAGATTATTAAACTAGGGCATAAAGATTGTGACTTTGCCTTTATGACAGCTTGAATAATTTTTTTGCAATCCATGCCCTCTTCAACTTTTA